>JAFXQR010000096.1 GCA_017526985.1 Lachnospiraceae bacterium | reverse complement strand
TTGATGGATACATACGGATCATAACCGTATACTCCCATACCCATATGCTTTGCAGCGTTTGCAACCAATACACCGATCGCGCCCAGACCGATGATACCCAGCTTCTTGCCGGCGATCTCGGTACCTGCAAATTTCTTCTTTTCCTTCTCTGCAGCCTTTGCGATGTTCTCATCTGCTGCTGCAGACTTACACCACTCGATACCGCCTACGATATCACGTGCCGCCAGGAGCATACCTGCAAAAACCAGCTCCTTTACGGCATTTGCGTTTGCACCCGGAGTATTGAATACTACGATACCCTTGTCTGCGCATTTGTCCAAAGGAATATTATTAACACCTGCGCCGGCACGTGCAACTGCCTTTAAGTTCTCCGGCAGTTCCATCTCGTGCATTACGGCACTACGTACCAGGATGGCATCTGCTGCATTGACATCCTCTGTCTTTGTATACTGTCCGTCGAAACGATCCAGCCCGATCGCTGCGATGGGATTTAAGCAATGATACTGATAAGCCACTGTTTTATCCTCCTAAAACTATTTGCTCAGCGCACCGACCACAATCGCAATGATCACGATCACTGCGATTCCGATCAGCGCCAATATGATCATTATTTATTCTCCAGCTCGAACTTCTTCATGAACTCTACCAGAGCCTTTACGCCTTCGATCGGCATAGCGTTGTAGATGGATGCACGCATACCGCCTACGCTTCTGTGGCCCTTCAGGTTCTCAAAGCCTGCAGCCTTGGACTCCTTGACAAACTTCGCATCCAGTTCTTCGTTGCCGGTGATGAACGGTACATTCATCAGGGAACGGTCTTCCTTGCGAACGGTGCCCTTGAAGAGTTCACTCTCATCCAGATAATCATACAGGATCTTTGCCTTCTCTTCGTTATGCTTCTTCATAGCCTCAAGTCCGCCGAACTTCTGGATCCACTTGAACACCTTGCCACAGATGTAGATACCGTATGCAGGCGGTGTGTTATACAGAGAGTTTGCATCTGCATGTGTCTTATATTTCAGCATGGTCGGTGTGCCCGGCAGGGTATCCTCGGTGATCAGGTCTTCGCGAATGATCACGATAACCACACCTGCAGGTCCGATATTCTTCTGTACGCCGCCGTATACCAGGCCGTACTTGGTCACATCCATAGGCTCGCTTAAGAAGCAGGAAGATACATCAGATACCAGAGTCTTTCCCTTGGTATTCGGCAGTGTCTTAAACTTTGTACCGTAGATGGTATTGTTCTCGCAGATGTATACATAGTCAGCATCCGGAGAGATCGGCAGATCGGAGCAATCCGGGATATAAGAGAAAGTCTTGTCCTCGGAAGATGCGATCTTGTTTGCTTTACCGAAGATCTGTGCCTCCTGGTAAGCCTTCTTTGCCCACTGACCGGTTACGATGTAATCTGCCACCTTGTTCTTCATCAGGTTCATGGGGATCATCGCAAACTGCTGATGAGCGCCGCCCTGCAGGAAGAGCACTTTATAATTCTGCGGGATGGAAAGGATGGATCTGAGATCTGCCTCCGCATCCTGGATGATACCTTCATATACCTTGGATCTGTGGCTCATTTCCATTACGGACATGCCACATCCGCGGTAATCCAGCATCTCATCTGCTGCCTCTTTCAGCACTTCCTCCGGCAATACCGCCGGTCCCGCCGAGAAATTGTACACTCTGCTCATTTTTTTCTTCCCTCCTAAATTTTCATCACCCATTCCTGGGGTGTACAAAACACAACTATCATATACTTAAAAGTGCATTCCGTCAACTAAATAAAGTTTATGACTGCTTTGCCTTCATATCCGCATCGTCAAATACGGCTTCCAGCGGCTGTCCGCCCGGTACCATCGGGAACACCTTATCATCTTCCTTGATGATGCAGTCCAGCACCACCGGCCCTTTTGCCTTGATTGCCTCTTGCAGCGCCGGAACGATCTCTTCTTTTCTGGTCACGCGGATCGCTGTACAGCCCAGACCTTCCGCTACCTTCACATAGTCCACGGCATCTTCCAGTACTGTCTGGGAATAACGCTGTCCGTAGAACAGGTTCTGCCACTGCCGTACCATACCAAGCACATGGTTGTTGATGATGATCTGGATGATCGGCACCTGATAGCGCGCTGCGGTTGCCAGCTCATTCATATTCATACGGAAGCATCCGTCACCGCCGATATTTACCACGATCTTGTCCGGCCGACCGAATTTCGCGCCGATACATGCTCCAAGACCATATCCCATAGTTCCCAGACCGCCGCTGGTCAGCAGGGTTCTTGGCTCGGTGAACTGATAGAACTGCGCTGCCCAGATCTGATGCTGGCCTACATCCGTTGTCACGATTGCCTTACCCTTGGTCACATCATAGAGCGCCTCAATGATATACGGGCAGGTCAGACGGCTGTGCGGATACTGCAGCGGCATCTTCTCCTTCATATCCCTGATCTTATCCATCCACTCGGAATGGTTCTGCTTCGGCAGTTTCTTATTGATCTTCTGCAGGATCTCCTTCAGATCACCCACTACGGAAGCCGTTGCACGGATGTTCTTGTTGATCTCTGCCGCATCGATATCAATATGCAGGATCTTTGCATTCGGAGCAAAGGTCTTCGGATTGGAGATCACACGATCCGAGAAACGTGCGCCAAGGGCGATCAGAAGATCACACTTGCTCACACCGATGTTGGTGGTCTTGGTACCGTGCATACCGATCATTCCGGTATAGTTGTCTGCCGTACCGTCGTATGCGCCCTTACCCATTAAGCTGTCGCATACCGGAGCATCCATCTTCTTTGCAAACTCGGCCAGTTCCGCAGATGCACCGGAGATGATGGCGCCGCCACCCACATAGAGGAACGGGCGCTCGGAAGACTTTAACAGTTCCACTGCCGCATCGATATCTTCTTCGGTATAACGCTGTACCTGCGGAAGCAGATACGGCTTTTCTTTCTTATATTCGCACTTAGCAGCAGTCACATCCTTGGTGATATCCACCAGCACCGGTCCCGGTCTGCCGCTCTTTGCGATGGCAAATGCCTTGCGAATGGTGTCTGCCAGCTTGGTCACATCCTTTACGATGAAACCGTGCTTGGTGATGGGCATGGTCACACCGGCAATATCCACTTCCTGGAAAGTATCCTTGCCCAACCACGGCAGCGTTACATTTGCCGTGATCGCAACCAAAGGTACGCTGTCCATATATGCGGTTGCGATACCGGTTACCAGGTTCGTTGCACCCGGTCCGGAGGTAGCCATACATACACCTACCTTGCCGGTTGCTCTCGCATAACCGTCTGCCGCATGCGCTGCTCCCTGCTCATGACTGGTCAGTACATGGGTGATCTCGTTGGCATGCTTATACAGCTCATCATAAATGTTTAAGATCGTACCACCCGGATAACCGAACACGGTATCCACACCCTGCTCTTTCAGACACTCGATCACAATCTGGGATCCGGACAGGATCTGCGCAGATTCGGATGCTTTCTTCCGTCCTCTTCCCGTAGTTTTTGCTGCAGCAGTCTTCGTTGCCTTTGCTGCCTTCACCGTTTTGGTAGTCTTTTCGGATACAGCCTTTTCTGCCGTATTCTTCGGCGGACGTCCGCGGCGCTTCGGTGCCTCGGTTGCCTCAGGAGCCGTCTTTGCTTTTCTTCCAGCCATTCGCCAGTTCCTTCCTTTCTGTTTAACTCTTTCTATATTCTGCTTTATTCTTCTTCCCCCAGAGGGAGATCAATTTTCGAAAGATCAGTTCTTTCCCGGTACCTGCAGGATCGCACCGCGGTTACCGCTGGTCACCAGTTCACGATAGCGTGCAAGATAACCGGTCAGGTGCTGTTCCTTCGGCTGCCACTTTGCACGACGTGCTGCCAGCTCTTCGTCGGATACCTTCATTTCCAGCTTATTGTTCGGGATATCGATGGAGATGATATCACCCTCTTCTACCAGCGCGATCGGACCGCCTACGGCTGCTTCCGGAGAAACATGTCCGATGGATGCCCCACGACTTGCACCGGAGAAACGGCCGTCTGTGATCAGTGCTACGGAAGATCCCAGGCC
>JAFXQR010000095.1 GCA_017526985.1 Lachnospiraceae bacterium | reverse complement strand
AGAGGAAAAGACGAAGCGTGATAGGAACAGCATCCGACTGCGTCAGGCAATCTCGTATTTTCAGATCGGGAAGCGTGCAGAGGCACTGGAGATGCTTAAGGAGATCGCACATGGCGCAGAGGGAGATCATGTGACGGATCTGCTTTATGATTACCTGCATCAAATGCCGGAGAATGCAAAAGATCCTGTGTTTCGTTTTGTAAGAAAATAAGCAATGTACCCGGAGGAATAGGATATGCTGTATGTGGTGGGCTTTGGACCCGGAGATGAAAAACGGATGACCATGGAAGCCCGGGAAGTATTATCCCGGGTGGATGTGATCGTAGGATATCGGGCCTATAATGCGCTTTTGAGATCCATCTTTCCGGAGAAGGAGTATCTGGAGACCGGGATGCGGGGCGAGATGGAGCGATGCCGTCTGGCGGTAGAGGAAACGCTGAAGGGAAGAGAAGTGGCAGTGGTCTGCAGCGGAGATGCCGGGATCTACGGGATGGCCGGACTGGTGTTGGAGACGGCGGAACAGATGGATGCGACGGAACGGATTGAGATCGAAGTGGTGGCCGGAGTCACGGCAGCACTATCCGGCGCGGCATTACTTGGTGCTCCGCTGGGACACGACCTGGCGATCATCAGCTTAAGCGATCTGATGACACCCTGGGAGCTGGTCCTGAAGCGTTTAAAAGCAGCAGCGGAAGCAGATTTTTGCATTGCGTTGTACAACCCTTCCAGCCACAGCCGGCAGGCGCATTTTACAGAGGCTTGCGAGATTCTGCTGAAATATCGCGGGGAAGATACCCTGTGCGGCCTGGCACGCAATATCGGACGGGAGGGCGAATGTGCGCAGACGGTGCTTCTGAAGGATCTGGCGGAGACACAGGTGGATATGCAGACGGTGGTGCTGATCGGAAACAGCCGGACCAGAAAGATCGGAAACTATATGGTGACCCCCAGAGGTTATCTGGAAAAATACGGAGACCGGCAGCAAAACGATAAGGAAACTACGGCGTGATGGCGGAAGAAAAGGAAACTGCAAAAAAGAATAAGATCCTGTTGTTTGGTGGGACTTCCGAAGGGCGTATCCTGGCGGAGGAAACATATGGGCAGTGGGAATGTCATGTGTATGTAGCTACAGAGGAAGGGGCGGAGTTTTTACCCCGTGTAATGTCCGAACAGGGGCTGGTACATATCGGACGGCTGGATGCAGAACAAATGGCAGAACAGATCCGTAAGTATCAACCGCAGTTTGTTATGGACGCCACGCACCCTTATGCCGTCGAAGTCTCAAAGAATATAAAAAGTGCCTGTGAAAAGGAATACGCGGAATATCTGCGTGTGCTGCGGGAAAGCTCGCCGGTGGCAGATGGTATTATGGCAGATAATGCAGAGGATGCAGCGCGGATCCTGACGGAAAACTATCGTGACAGCGCGGTGCTCCTGACCACCGGAAGCAAGGAACTGCCGGCATTTGCAGCAGTGCTTTCGAACAATCCTAAGGTGTTTGCCCGTATCCTGCCGGGAGAGGAAAACAGACATCTGGCGGAAGATGCAGGTGTGTTGCCGGAGCATATATTGACCGGAGTGGGACCTTTTATGGAAGCACAGAATCTGGAAGTGCTGCAGAAGTATGGAATCCAGGTGCTGGTGACAAAGGAATCCGGAAGCCGCGGCGGTTTTGCGGAAAAGATCTCCGCAGCCGGGAAGGCCGGAGCAGATGTGATCGTGATTCGCAGACCGGTGGAGGAAGAAGGGATCCGTCTGGAGAGGGCGTTGGAGATATTACGGCAGAATAAGTCAGAGGCAACTGGAAATCTGTAAATCTGTAAAAGAAAAAAGTGTAGGTAGTTTGCAACGATAGACAGTAGCAAGAGAGGGTAGATTCATGACAAAGGAAATCGTGATCATCGGCTGCGGTATGGGCAGCGAGGAGAGTATGACCGGGAAAGCGCAGAAGGCATTAAAGGCGGCACAGCTCATCTTCGGGCCGGAGCGTCTGACCAGGGCACTGGCCGGTACGCAGCAGAGAGTGAAACACGGATATCAGGTGCAGGATCTGCTGGCATTGCTGCGGGAGACCACGGAAGAAAAGATCGCGGTACTGGTTTCGGGTGACAGTGGTTTTTACAGTGCGGCTTCCATCTATGCCAAACAACTGGCAGAGGCACAGGAAAACTATAGCGTGCAGATCTGTCCGGGTATCTCATCTCTTTCCTATCTGGCGGCCTGCACGGCACAATCCTGGGGAGATGCGGCCATCTACAGCCTGCACGGTCGTGCACAGAATTATTACCGGTCGTTGTGCTTCGGGGAAAAATTTGCCATGCTTGGCGGTAACGGTTTTACGGAAGTACTGCAGGAACTCTGTGACTGGGGATTTGGTGGCAGTGAGGTCTGGATCGGAGAGCAGCTGGGGAGCGCAGACGAAAAGATCTGCTATGGCATGGCGGAAAAACTCTGCGCAGAGAAAACGGATCCGCTGTCCCTGATGCTGGTCCTTCCAAAAGGAACGGACAAAGTACTTCGATCCTTTGGGATCGCGGAAGAGGAGTTTGTCCGCGGGGATGTGCCGATCACCAAAAGTGAGGTGCGTGCCGTGACCATGAGTCGCCTGTGCGTAGGGAACCGTGATGTGGTGTATGATATTGGTGCCGGTACGGGCAGTGTTTCCGTAGAGTGTTCCATCGCGGCAGCCTATGGTGAAGTCTATGCTATCGAGCAGAATGAAAAAGCATTATCACTGATCGTAGAAAACAAACGAAAATTTCTGTGCCGGAATCTGAACATCGTACCCGGTATGGCACCGGAGGTGCTTGACAATCTGCCGGTACCGGATAAGGTGTTCATCGGCGGCAGCAAGGGAAAGATGCCGGAGATCCTGAGCCTGCTGCTTAAGAAAAATCCGAAAGTGCATGTGGTGATCAATGTGACGGCATTGGAAACCTTGCAGGAAACGTTACAGGCGCTGGAACAGCTGGAGTATACGGAGGCAGAAATCTCGCAGGTGGCGGTGTCCAAAGCGATCAAACGCGGACGCTATCATATGATGGAAGGCCTGAATCCGGTCTATGTGATCACAGCGGACGGAAGAGCGGAAACAATATAAAACGAGTGAAGGATCAGAATACAAAAAGTGGAAACAAAGAATCCTTATCAAAAACATATGGAAAGCAAAGGAAAGAATGACTGCCCGCGGATCCTGTTTGCCGGTACCGCCAGCGGTGCCGGAAAGACCACCATCACCTGCGCCTTCATGCGGTCTATGCAAAAAGAGAAGGTTAAGATCTCGGCGTTTAAGTGCGGGCCGGATTATATCGATCCCATGTTTCACCGGGAAGTATTGGGTGTGGAAAGCGGCAATCTGGATTGTTTTTTTCAGGAGAAAGAACAGATGCAGGAGAGTCTGCGCAGACATACCACAGACGCGGATCTGGCCATGATCGAAGGCGTTATGGGTTATTATGACGGCATTGGATTTGGTACGGAAGCTTCGACGGCGCAGGTGGCAGCACTGACCGATACACCGGTGATCCTGGTTGTAGACTGCAAAGGAAGAGCGCTTTCGGCACTGGCGGAGGTGTACGGATTTGTACATTATCGTCCGGAAGGGAGACAGATCAAGGGGGTGCTCTGTAACCGTCTGCCTCAATATTTGTGGCCTGCGGCAGAGCAGCAGATCCGGGAGATGGGACTGGTACCTGTGGGATATCTGCCGGAGCATAAGGAGTTTACACTGAAGAGCAGACATTTGGGACTGGTGACCCCCGGGGAGATCGATGGTTTTCAGGAACAGCTGGATCATCTGGCGGATCTGTTTGTTCAGACGGTGATGGCGAGGACAATTCTGGATATTGCGAAGGAAGCAAAGGACTTTTCTGCGGAAACAGATAATAATATAAAAACGATCGAAGAGGTGGAACTTCGTGTGCCTGAGAAAGAGAAGATCCGGATCGCACTGGCACAGGATGAGGCTTTTTGTTTTTACTATCGTGAAAATACCGAGATCCTTCAAAAGCTTGGTTGTGAGATCGTACCCTTTAGTCCGCTGCGGGATGAAAAACTGCCGGATTGTGACGGCCTGATCCTGCCCGGCGGCTATCCGGAACTGTACGCGGAAAATTTAGAAAAAAATAAGCTGGTACAAAAAGAAATATGTGATAGAATAGAAAACGGTCTGCCGACGATCGCGGAGTGCGGCGGATATCTGTATCTGCATGAGCGTTTGACGAATGCAGAGGGGGAAAGCTTCCGGGAGTGTGGTCTGATCCCGGCGGCATGTGTGTATAAAGGTTTTCAACGACAATTTGGATATATTGAACTAACGGCGCAAAAGGATCAATTGCTGGCAGAAGCAGGTGATACGCTAAAGGCGCACGAGTTTCATTATTTTGTATCGGAGCAGACAGGGGATGCCTTTCTGGCGGAAAAGCCGGATAGGAGCCGTAACTGGATGGCTGCGATCGCTACGGATACTCTGTATGCAGGATTTCCGCACATCGCTTTTTCGGGTAGTCCGAAAGCGGCAATGCGTTTTGCGGAAGCTGCAAGACAATATCATATCAAAAAATCCATATAAAGGTAAAAGGAGAATAAAACTATGGCTATTTTCGGAATTCTGAATCTGATCAAACTGCTGATCTTTATCGCAGCCATCGTGCTGCTTACGGTGGGGCTGATCAAAATGGCGCGGAAAAACAGGGAGCGGAGACAGGAAGCCATCCATCAGCTGCTGAACGGGCAGAATCAGGGAAATCAAAATCCTGTGAATTATAACAATACAAACTCCAATAATAATATGCAGCAGTAAGCATAAAGCCGGAATGAGCGAGAAACAATACGCGGAACAAGTAAAGAGCCTTGCAGGGCAAATGAGAATCCCGTCGGAGTCCGCTATGCGCATGGCAAGAGAACGGCTGGATGCCATCGCCAAGCCCTTGGATGGCCTGGGGATGTTTGAAGAGATGATCGTGCGTATGGCCGGGATGCAGGAAAGTGCAGAGGTGACCGTAGATCCGGCACGGCTGCTGGTCTTGTGTGCGGATAACGGGATCGTGGAGGAAGGCGTGACGCAGTCCGATGCATCGGTGACGGCGGCGGTAGCAGGGAGTCTGGCAAGAGGAACATCTTCCGTATGTCGTATGGCACAGGTGGTCGGGATCGCGCATCTGACGGTGGATATCGGCGTGCGGGATGCCATCACCGGAAGCAAGGAAAAAGAAAATATCCGGGACTGTCGGATCCGGAACGGTACGCGTAATTTCAGAAAAGAACCGGCGATGACCGGGGAAGAAGTGCTGCGCACGATACAGACCGGTGCGGAGCTGGTGAAAGAAAGCACAGAGCAGGGCTATCGTATCCTGCTGACCGGCGAGATGGGGATCGGAAATACCACCACCAGCGCAGCTATGGCGGCTGTGCTCACCGGAGCAGATGTGGATACCGTGACAGGACGCGGCGCCGGGCTGGACGATGCCGGCCTGAAAAAGAAACGGAGCGTGATCCGGGAGAGCCTGGAACACTACGGATTTAAGAATACAAATCGTATGCTCATAGACCGGGAGGAAGTATTCCGGCTGCTTTGCACTGTGGGTGGATATGATATCGCCGGAATGGTGGGCATCTATCTGGGTGGTGCAATCTATGGCGTACCTATTGTCATCGACGGCGTGATCTCGGCGGTGGCGGCGCTGACGGCAGAACGGATCTTTCCGGGATGCCGGCACTATATGCTGCCCAGCCATCAGGGGAAGGAACCGGCCATGGAGTTATTACTGGGAGCACTCCATCTGCAGGCACCCATCCATGCAGCGCTGGCTTTGGGGGAGGGAACCGGAGCCGTGATGCTGATCCCGTTGCTGCGTATGGCGCTGGCCGTATATCAGGGAAATACCGGATTTGATCAACTGGGAATGAATGCTTACGAGAGGTATAAGACATCATGATGATATTGGTGAGTGGCGGTGCTGCCAGCGGAAAATCGGAATATGCGGAAGAACTGTTACTGCGTCTGGCGGGGGCTGAACGAAAAACTTATCTCGCCACCATGCAGCGGGACGGCATGGAAGCGGAAGAACGGATTGCCCACCATAAGAGACTGCGACACGGACAAGGGTTTCAGGCCATTGAATGTCCTGCAAATATCGGCAGGCTTGCCGGTCACTGTGGGGAAGCCATACTTTTGGAGTGCTTATCCAACTTAACAGCGAATGAGCTGTTTGGTGTGATCCATTCCGACGGTACCGAGATCCCGGGAACGGAGGATCTGTTTTCTTCGGATGTGGCGGACAGTATCGTATCGGATGTGGTGTCCCTGAAAAAACATGCCCGGCTGCTGGTGGTGGTCACAAACGAGATCTTTTCGGACGGACTTTTTTACTCACCGGAGACGGTGCAATATATCAACGAGCTGGGACGGGTGAACCGTATGCTGGCAAAGTATGCGGATGCTGTGGTGGAAGTGGTCTATGGCATACCGGTCTGGAGAAAGGGAAAGGAGATCATGTCCTCGCGATGAATGTGTTGCGAATGATCTGTATGGCATTTTCCACATACTCCCGGATACCGATGCCGCAGGTGAAATGGGAAAAAAAGAATGCAGACTATGTGATCTGTTTTTATCCGCTGGTGGGACTGGTGGTTGGACTGGCGGAAGTGGCCTGCCTTTATGTGGCACGTAGCAAACATTTTCCGGCGGTGGTCACCACGCTTCTCGTGATCGCTATCCCGATCCTGATCAGCGGAGGAATCCATCTGGACGGGCTGATCGATACGGCGGATGCGAGACATTCCTATCTGCCGAAGGAAGAGAAACTGCGTATCTTAAAGGATCCGCATGTAGGTGCCTTTGGTGTGATCCGGTTACTGTTGTATCTGATGCTGGTCTTTGCAGGATTGCTGCTGGTGGTCACAAGGATGGAGGGGAGTCGTTCGCAGGCATTGTGGGATGCGGAGATGATCTATGCCATGCTCCTTCCCGTCTGGTGCCGTGTGCTGGTGGCAATCACATCGGTGTGGTTTCCAAAGGCCAAAAAGGAAGGGATGCTGCAAAGTGTGACCGGTGGCAAACAGATCACACAGACCATCATTCTTTCGGAATTTGCCCTTCTATGCATCGTGGTGGCTATCCTTGGCTTGCCGATGGCAGTGGAAGGACGGCGCTGCGTGCTGTTGGTAGTTACTCATCTGCTCTTTTTGCTGTGGTATCGCAGAATGGCGGATAAAGAATTTGGCGGTGTGACGGGAGATCTGGCCGGCTGGCTGCTTTGTATGCTGGAGGGGATTGCCGTAGCGGTGCTGGTTCCGGATTTCATTTTATGACAGATTTTGTATAGACAGAAAATAATTGCAGGAAGAGGTTGTGACAAGATGAAACTGTTTGTGGGCGGAGCTTTTCAGGGAAAGCGGGATTGTATGCAAGGAATGTTTGGGATCGAAGAGAGTGTGATCGCGGACGGAGCACAGGAGCTCAAAGAGATTGCGGCGATCGATCATTATCATCTGCGGATACGGAAACAATTGGAAGCGGGACTGGATCCGGTGGAGGAACTGGAAAAGCTGCTGAATAAGCATCCGGATATCGTGTTGCTCTGTGACGAAGTAGGACAGGGGATTGT
>JAFXQR010000094.1 GCA_017526985.1 Lachnospiraceae bacterium | reverse complement strand
GCGAAGATAGTAAGTATCGTCATATTTCATATTCGATAAAACTGTTATGTTTTTATGAAATTGTTTGAAATCTTTGTCCAAAACCTTGTCATCAAAGCGCTTTATAGCCAGTTCATTAACCATCTCGGTTAATCTTTCCGGTACAGGAACGACTAATTTGATATTTGGTATATATGGTTTTACACGCTGAAATTCAGCTATAGTACCATAAGCGTAAAATAACCGTCCCTTTTTACTATACTCTGCAGCCTCTTCGATGTTATAAATGTATTTTTCAGAGCCTTCTTTTCGGAAAACGCAATAACGATCACTATCTAAATCTCCTCTTTCCGGAGAAGCAATCAATCTTATAACCGGAAGTTCAAAAAAGCACAACCGTGAATGAGAAAAGTAAGTCTCTATAAGATTTTTTATGTTTACAAGGGTTGGTGCTAAAAAATACAAACATTTTATATCTTTCCCGATTGGTTCGCTATTATCTGTATTTGGATCTCTTTGTGGCTGTATGTTTCTTTCCGACGATTCCTCCGGTATCTGTTTTTGGGGGAGCAAGCTGTATGTATAAGTTCCTTTTGTATTTTCTCTAAAAAACTCTGAAAAATTGAAAGCGTCCTTGGATAAAATCTCTAAATCCTCTTTTTTATACTCCATTCTTCCCTGAAAACGAGATGCGATATTATCGATCAGAATTACCCAATAATCACGCTTTTTGTTCCGTATTTCTTCTGAATCATCTCCATAATATACCATATAGTCAAAATTGGCTGAAAAAATTTTCCGAATAGTATTGCTCAAATTCTGGCTTATTGTTTCCGGAGAATAACTCATATTTCTGCTTAAAGCGTGATAAAACAATGTGTGCAGGTTTTTGGCACAATTTTGGTTAATCGGAGGATCTTTTGGCTTTTTATCTCCATCTTCAAGTGCTCTGGTTCTAAAATAGTCTCTTCCAAATGGCGGCCATTTTGTTTCTGTTTTCGGTTTACAACTAACCGGCCATTTTTCATCTCCAAAATTAACTGCACCAAAAGTCTCTTTTAGAAGGGTATACAATAAGTGACAAACCAAAAGAGTGTCCTGGTCGGTTGCATTTCCGACTTTTTCCGACTTTGCCAGCTCCTCCGACTTTTCCGATTTTTCCGATTTTTCCGACTTTTTCAGTATCATTTCCGACTTTACAGGATTTACCTCTGCATCCGGGCTTTTAGAGGATGCCAGTTCCGACAATGTTGGGGTAGAAAATTGTCGGAAATCTGACATTTTTGTTGGTATAATATCACGCTCAATGCCATTTACGATCACTTTACCTTGTTTTTTCTTTTTATCTGACATTTCTACCTCCATTTTTACAACGAAATCCGAACAAACTCGTAGTTCATTCGTACTGACATTTTTCCTTTACAGCACTACAATTACATTATAACACAGCGCTGTGCAAAAATCATTCGAACAGGAGGAACTGTATATGAAAAAGATAGAAAATGACGAGATCATGATGGAATCCATTGAAAAATTGGCGAACCCGAGTACGGAAGAACTGCTGCAGAGGGTGGATGAACTAACAAAAGAGTGCCAGAACTACCCGGAGACAGTTGCAATGGACTACGCTTTGTTAGAACTGGAGTTCTGGCGGCTTACGAAAGCTTATCATGAACTGCAAAATAACAGGGTTTCTGCATAGCAGGAGAGCAAAATGCCATTTCCTATAAGAGAGAATAAAGGCCGGAGAAGCATCCGGCTTTTTAATTTCTATTTTTCATATATTAGAAGAAAACATTGCAGGAAAGGGCGGCAGCTACGCCGCGCCCCTTGGAAAGGAGCTTGTTTTATGAGAGAAATGCAGATCCGTGCGGATTTTAAGAAAACTTTCGATCTGGTAGCGAACGGCAGTGATCTGTCTTACCGGCTGAAATTCAGTCTTGGTGAGGATGATCTTGCTAATCTGGCAAAGCTGCACCGGGATGAGCCGGACTACCGGCAGAAGATTTTCGATCTTCTGGAAGACTGTAATTTCCATTCAGAGAATGCAGCACTGGAGGGTGGACTGTACGAAGAGTTTATCGATCATACCTGGATGGATCATAGAGATCTTTTTATGGATATGTTCTATGCCAGACGCTTAGAGAGTCCTGGAGAACTGGCAGAAGAGTTCCGAAGAGCAGTACAAGGGGAGGAAAGAGGATGACGATCACAAAAAAATATTGATAAAGAGACCGTTATCCGGGCGGAGAATGATAAGATCCGGGTGTAGCTGGTAAATATCGGAGAAGGCACTTGCGGTGACTATAATCCGAACGATCCGGAAGACATCAACCTGCTCCGTTTTGATGTATATTCCAGGCAGTCTGCAGACTGGGAAGCAGTAGATGATGCATCCTACTGCACACAGATTCCAGCAGATACTTCCGAAGAAGTGCTTGAAAAGGCGGTAACGGCCATATTCAATGAGTACAACAATGTTGCTGAGCACATCCTCTCCGGCGGCTCGGTAAAAAAGATGGGAGAGCAGCTTTCCCGGATCTCCCCGGATGATTTTGAAGAGAAAGAAAAAGAATAAACAGGAGGAAAAAGAATGAGAACATCATCACAGTTGAGAAAAAGCGATTCCTGCGAGTTTAATCCGAATGCCAGCATTACGCAGAGCTCGGAAGCATTGAACCTTGCAGTAGCGCAGAAATCCGTGATCCGGCGTATGCTGATGGGCGAACCGATCACGGATGTCCGTGGAGAATTGGCAAATACTCTGGATGCCAGAGGACATATCTGGGAGAATATCAACCAGAAAGAAGCCTGGCTGTCTACCGCATCCCGTCGTATTGTGCGTTTTACAGATTGGGAGCGCAACCGGTCTAACGGAAATATCCGCTTTGCCAACCAGCTGACAGAGGCCGGACCGATCGCTGTGGATTATTTCGGCGAGCAGGTAGAAGTAAAACCGGACTATGTGACCGAAGATGAAGAGAATATCTATATGTGCAAGATCAAGACCGGGCGTTACAATCCATCTCTGGCTTCGGAGGCTTTGAAATCTCCGGAAGCATACTGCTTTGGTCTTGCCGGAGAGAAGCTGGCGGAAGGCACAAATAAGAAGGTCGTGATCCAGTATCTCTATCTTGGTGAGAAAACAGATGCTTATGAGAAGATGGCGTTTTCTGCAGTCGGAGACGGCCGTGTAAATTATCCGTATGATGACAGCAGTGACAACCTGAATAAGATCGCAGAGGAATACTTCGACGAACCGAGAAAAGAAGCTATCCGTGAAGAGATCCAGAAAACGAAGCAGGAAAATGAGCACACCGGATGCTCCCCGGAGGACTGTGCCGGCTGTGCGATGAATAATATCTGCCATTTTGAAGAGCCTCCGATCCCGGCTCCGGCTTCGGAAGCAGTCCGTCCGGCAGGTGAGGTTCGTCTGTCAAATGATCAGAGAAATGTAGTTAATTATGACCGTGGTATTGCCCGTGTAAATGCAGGTCCGGGTTCCGGAAAAACACTGGTAGTATCTCTTCGTGTAGCAGAACTGGTAAAGAACGGCGCTGATCCGGAGAAGATCTGCCTGCTTACGTTTACCAACGCAGGTGCCGGCGAAATGACAGCAAGAGCAGTAGCATATTCTGCAGCAGCCGGGGTCCCGGTAGATCCGGATAAGTTTACATCTTCGACATTCAATGCTTTTTGTCAGGATATTATCTGCGCTCCGCAGCATAATAACCCGGACAAGTTCAACTATGAGCTGCTCGGATTTGACCGTATGCCGAGAGTTGTCCCTGGCGAAACACAGCGTTCGATCATCAACCGTATCCTGGATCAGTTTCCAAAGATCTCCGCATGGTCGTATTCTTCTGCAGCACAGAAGATCTACCGCAGGAGCACTTCCAAAGTAGCGTTTGTCCGTGCAACGGATGATTTTGCACTGATCAAGAAAGAGGGGTATACCAGAGATAACTACCCGCCTGCATGGAATTCGATGTATACCCCGAATGATCTGGATTATCTCTTTATGATGTGCGACGAGTACAATATCCAGATGAAAGAGCGTGGTTTTCTGGAATTTGATGACCAGCTGCTGTACGTGAACCAGCTGCTGCAGATCAATCCGCATCTGTTCGAAGAGATGGGGTATGAGCATATCATTGTGGATGAGTTCCAGGATACCGACCTTCCGCAGATTCAGCTTTTACAGAAGATGATCGATATCCCGCAGTTTAAGTCGCTGATGTGTGTCGGAGACGATTCCCAGTCGATCTTCGCATTCCGCCATACTTCTCCGGAATATATGGTGAATTTCGGTTCCTATTTTGGCCGCTTTGATGACTTTTCCCTGGTAGAGAACCACAGATCCAACCGCCGCACGATCGATTATGCGAACAAGGTAAACGATCTTGCTCGTGTGAAGGTAAATAAAGAGCTGATCGCAACCAAACCGGAAGGTAATATGCCGGGCGTACAGGGATTCTATTCCGAAAAACAGGAATATGAATGGATCGCAAAACAGGTAAAAGAGCGCTGGGACGCCGGTAACCACGATATTGCGGTGATTATGTCCGACCGTTTTGAGCTGTCCGGTGTTGCGGATGCTCTGACCAAGCTCGGAGTTCCGTCCACCTTAAAGAGCCCGATCCTGGTTACCCAAAACTCCCGTGTGTGTGCTCTGACAACATTCTACGATGCTTTTATGGGTCGTTCTACACAGGGCTTTCTGGATTACCGTAATGTGGTTTCCGGCGGTGCGCTTCGTGGTAAGAACGGTGGTGAGCTTGAGGAGATCGCAGAATCCTTCCGGGAAGATGTGATGCAGTGCGAGAAGACCAAGGAATCCTTTATGGAATTCGCAAAAGCCCTGGATCTGGAAGAGCATGATGAGTGTTACCAGGATTTTTTGAGCAAGATCGACGGCTGCAAAGACTTAGATGAGATCTGTGAGTTTATGGAAGACTTCAAGATCTACGGAAAAGACTCTACCTTCAAGCGTGAGGGCCGTTATGATGGTGTCTGCCTGACAACGATCCACTCCTCCAAAGGTCTGGAGTGGGATACTACTTTCCTTTGTGTGGACAAGCTGGACGACCAGAAATATCACGACCGCCCGACGACTTATCAGGCAAATGGCGAGTATGATGAGCAGATCCGTAAGTGGTTTGTAGGCGCAACCCGTGCCAGAGAAGAGCTGGTGGTGACCGGAAAATACATTGTTCATGAGATCAATGATCAGAAGAATGGTGTATTCTCCAGAACTTATAACGAGTTCTTAAAAGGCACCTACCAGATGCTCGGAAAGGCGTGGGATTATAACTACGCCGAGGATGAGCGGGTAAGAGCTGCAGAGAAAGCAGACCGTATTAAGGATGCTGCAAAAGAGTCTAATCTGCCGACCTTTGGCCGGAATTCGGAAAAAGAAGGCAGCAACCGCATTTCCGGAAATGTGGCAAGAGCGATCGTAAGAAATGTTCTGGATCAGAGGGATAGCGGGGAACGCACCCCGTAAAATAGTTCGGTGTCTAACAAAAACAGCAAAAGGACGGGCTTTACGGCTCGTCCTTATCTTTTACCAAGTGTGCTGCCATTTTCGGTCTGCTGTGCTACTTTGTAACACCAGGAAACTTCTTTCTATCACTTTCAAATAGAATTTTTCATATAGATAAAGAGAAAGAAAATCTGCAGAAGATTTTAACGGAGGTATATTATGATCATTTTCAATGAAAAAGAAATGGAGTCCGAATACTGTTTATCGGATGATCTGCTTCTGGTGATCAATTCCACTATGTCGTTGTCGGATGTTTTTGAACAGCTGCAGCGTGGAGAGATCCCGGATCCGGTATCGACCAATATCCAGTGCTTTAAAAACGGAAACGGCGCAGTGCGTCTGGAATCCGATAATATGCCGGAGCATTCCGGTACCGGGGCAAATGGTATCCTGCAGCCGGATCAGATCGCAAATCGGGAAGAGGCAATGGTGCAGCAGGATGGTTACGGACAGCGCAAAGGTTTATTCCGTGCATACGAACAGTATCAGTGGGGTAACAAATATGAAGGCTTTGAGATCAAGCCGGTACGCCTGAATATGACAAAAGAGGATCATCGGGAGATCGTACGCCGTCATATCGCCCTTTCTTCCGGAGTAATGCCGACGCTTTACAAAAACAAAGATCTGAGCTTAAAAGAACTGACTGCAATGTCGAATGCCGGTAATGATCTGTATCGTAACTTCGGTGTCGGATCCGTTGCAAAAAACAATCCTTTGCCGACAGAGGACGATATCCGGTTCTATCAGCGCTTTACCGACTATGAAAAACAGCTGGTTCGCCGGCAGATCCTTCCGCCGCAGGATGTACTGCAGATGAAGAGAGATCTGGAAACGGCTTCCTGTAAAGGAGCGGTGTTGACAGAAGACCTCTATAACAAGGTGGCTCACAGAGCAAAAGCGTCTGATGTGATTGCAGCAAGAATTCATAGCCGTGTTCCGGAATTTTTAGACCGTTTTAAGGCAGAATTCAAAAAGCAGTATGGTTTTGACCGCTCTCCGATCATTCCGGAATTTATTACCGGTCTGATTCGTGCAAAATACGATGTGCAGGAAGATGTCGTAGAACATAAAACTGTCGAATTTTCTGACAAAGAGATCGAGGATGCAGTAAAAAGCTTCAATCGTACTTCTCTGCAGGCAACCGTATATTCCTTTATGGAGCCCGGAAAAGACGGACAGCCGAAAGAAACAAAGATCTCCGTGGCACAGACCAGAAATCCGGCGCTCATCTGGCTGGCAACAAAAATGCCTCTTCAGGATGTTCCGCAGAAGATGCTGCAGGCCCTGGCGACCTATATGTCGGTGGACAGCTTAAAAGAGCTGGATAAAAAAGGCTTCGTGGACTGGATTAAAGAACATAAAGGTGATTCGGTGGCAGATACCGTAAAACTGTTCTCTGTATGTGAAAAGATCAAGCAGTTTGATATTGAGCAGGATGCTGCGCATCTGTATCAGGTCGCTGTAAATGAGCGTGCAGATAAGGATCGCCAATCCTATGAAAGAAAGTATGGTTACAAATTCAAAGATAATGAGACAGCGATCCGTGGCCGTAATATTGTTGTAGAGCAGGGGCCGTATAAGATCTATATGTTAAAGCCGGATGATCTTCGGAACTTTTCCGTAGCTTATACGGAAAATACACACTGCTGCCAGCATTTTGGTAACGCCGGTGAAGCCTGCGTATGGAAATATACAACCGATCCGTTTGCCGCTTGTGTGGTAGTAGAAGACAAGACCGGTCAGATCCAGGCACAGGGCTTTGTTTGGACAGATGAAGCAAAAGATTTGTTTGTATTCGATAATATCGAGTATCATCATGATCCTTCCGCCGGTAAACTGACCAATATTATCGAGGCCTATATCGAGGCGTTACCATACAAGAACGTGCATATCGGTATGGGATATGTAGAAGCAAAAGATCAGGCCTGGAGTGGTATTGGAACCCCGATCGATCTGAAGCGTGATCCGGCTGCAACAATGCCGACGACCCTGGCAGACCGCCATGTATATTCAGATTATCATACTTCTAACGGTAGTATTGCCAGAGTAATGAAGCGCGAGGATAAGAGAACCCATCGTGCAAATATGGTAAAATACACCGTAAATACAAACGGTCTTAAGATCACCAACCCGGGTGATGAACCGACGAAATGGGATGCGCTGGCTTCCAAGGATTTCTCCTTTATGCTGAACGACTGCTCCAGAAGTATTGAAGAGCGTATCCGTCTGGCGGAGTCCTTCCGGGATAATCCGAGCAAAGAGATGCAGCTTTCCGTAATGGCAACCCATCCGGAAGCGATCCTTACTCTGGAACATCCGGATCCGGAAGTACAGATGAAGCTGTTTGAGAATCCGAAGACCAGAGATATTGCCCGTCAGATCCAGAATCCGACGGTTGAATTGCAGGCCGCTTTTGTAACAGAGGATCCGTCTTATTTGAAGACCATCCAGAACCCTGATCCTGGGCTGCTCAATGCGGCACTGGAGAGAAATGGACTTCTGATCTCTGCGATCCAAAATCCGTCTGATGATAATATCCGTACGGCACTGGCACAGAACGGCTACGCATACCGTTTTATCCCGGCGGATCGTCTGACCGAAGAGTTTAAGATGATTGCCGTACAGCAGGCACCAAAGATCGCATCGCTGTTAAAGAACCCGTCACCGGAGCTTCAGCTGGCTGCAGTACGCCAGGATCCGGATGTATTGCTTCTGATCAACCGACCGACGCTTTCCGCACAGATGGCTGCCATAAACCGTAAGCCGGATCTGGTGCTTTCGATGAAGCGTGTGGAAGAGCCGGTAGCAAGAGTAGCAGTAGAACAAAACCCGGCAATGATCCGGAAGTTCCAGTTTATCTATCCGGAGCTGCGTATGGATGCAATCCAGAGGAACGGCTTCGTAATTCGGGAACTGAAGGATATAACCCAGGAAGAGTATGATGTAGCGATCGCACAGAACCCGGATGTGGCAAATATTATCCAGCGTCCGGAGGCACTGCAGGCAGACGGCCGGATTTTAACCGACGAGGTACGCAATATGGGTATGGAACCGACCGACGGCGACGGTGGCCTGGATCTGTAAAGAGCAAGAAGGACTCTGCTAGAAAGGCAGGGTCCTTCTTATGTGGTGAAATATTATTTTGCATATAGGTATAGATACAAAAAAAAACACAGATCACCAAAAAAGGAGAGGCTATATAAAATACCTGTTTGCGAAAAACGACCCTGCGGAGATCCGAAAGGCTGCGGACCAGATCAGCGATTTTTGTTCCAAGATAGAGAAAAAACATAGTGTGGATACGGCTCCCGTGGAGGTCACGCTTTTTACAATAGTTGGTACAATATGTACGGCAATAGGAGTAGCTAACTTGACGACAGGGATCAGTCAAACCAGATGCAATGCGCCATATTTTCAAAGACAAAGATACGATAGATTTCTCCTGGATTGATAGTAATATAGAGGACGCAAAGAACTCTTTTAAGCAGCTATTGGGGCAGAAACAACCGCTACTGGAGAGTATTAAGGAGGAAACAGATTTCATATTGTAGGGCGCATTACTATGTCTATCGAATCTGTATCATAAACCGATTTTCTATAATTATTTCTCATATATTATCAAAAGATACTTTGCAGAAAGAAGAACAAGTGTATGAATAACAAATTGGAAATTACAGGCGCCACACTGCTCTCTGTAGAAGAAGCAGAGCAGTTGAATGGAGATATGTTAAAAGCATCAGATAACTGGTGGCTTGGTTCGCGCGGCCGCTATGCTCTCACTGCGGCGTGCGTGTACGGCGATGACGGCTTTGTCGGCATCAGTGGTTACAATGTGAAACTCAGCTTTGGTGTGCGCCCCGCTTTGAAAATTACCAACCTGGAGTCCACCAATCTCGGAATCGGAGATACTATCACATTCGGAGATCATGGCTTTACGATCATCTCTGATCGCTATGCTTTATGCAATGATATTATTGGAAAATGTGCTTTTCGAAAAGATTGGAGAGCAGAAGGCGCTAATGTTTACGAAGAATCTGATGTTAAAAAATATGTCGATGATTGGTTCACCCGAATCAAAGAGAGAAAAGAACCAATCTGTTTTGATATTTCAATCTATACGGATGCGAACAGCATATTTAATTATGCAACAGTTCCCAAAGCAGGACGATACGATGTTGTGGATGCTGTTGTAAGCCAGATTGGGCAGGGTGATCCGGCGATTGAAAGCGTTGCAGAAGAACTGAATGAGCGTTTCGGGGACGGCGCTGCGGATCATTTGGATGATATCAATCTCAAAGACTATATCACCTATACAGGAGCATGTGAGGTTGATTATGAAGAGATGGCAGCCGGTGACTCCGATCTTTTGGTGTATCGGGTGTCCTGTGAATTTGATGTGGATAAGTTTGCGAGGGAATATGATCTGAAAGAGGTTGATGAACAGGATGAAGATAAGGAGCTGTAAGTATGAAGACGATCCATATATCAACCGAACTGGAACAGAAAATCGTTGCGTTTTGTGACGACGAATTGAATTACCATATCAATGAGAGTGGCCACGCTGGGGAATATACGGGTGAGATCGAGGCACAGATCGAACTGCTGCGGCTTCTTGGACACGAAGATATGGCAAAGAACTATGAGAAGCAGTTTAGGGAAGAAATTGGTGAGCAGGAGGAAAAGGGTTTTGGGATCTATTCTGCTATCTGCGCACCGGAATTTTACACCGGCAGGAAAATTGATGTCGGAGAAGACGAGTATTATTTGATCAAAGCTGTGGATGCAGTAAAAGCAGAACAGCTTTTCAAAGAAGAAATGCATAAAATGTACGAATCATTTGAATACGATTTTCGTGGCGATAATATTTGTGAGCAATACGAATCGGCAGTACAGAATGGTAATATTCATGACTATCTTGCAAAAACGAATGATGTTCTTAGAATCACAGAATCCGAACTGGAAAGTATCGAGAGTGAAAATCCTTTTGATTATGAAGAGTATGATGATGAAGACGAGGATCGGGAAGATATAAGGAAGGACGACACAGAGCTCCTCTTGGATTTTATTGAGGAGCATTTGGAGGATTTTGTCGGATTCGATCCGTACGCAGATCCCGGCGGGTATGATCTTCGAAGGGCCCGGGATGAGAAGGAAACCTATGTGTTTAGCCTTTCAGATGATACAATCGCAACTTTAGCAGATGAAATCCGGGAGCGTCCGGAAGATTTCTATTGCGAAGAAGGTGAAATTGTTGACCGACGCGCCCTGGAGGCTGAAAAAGAATAAAGGAGAGAATACGATGGTTCATAAAAATGATCTTCTGATCTGTGCGCCGCAGCGCGACAATGAATTCAATAAAGTCTTTGATATTTGCGCAAGAGTTGTGTGCGTTGAGGGTGATATTTGCACACTGGACCGCTACCAGAAATTCGGAGGGCTGCGCTTGAAAGAACTGGCGTGCAATTGGAATGAAGTTTCCGAATACTACCGTCCTATGACGGAGGATGAGAAGAGAGTATTTGCGGATACTGTGTTTGGCCGTGAAGTAAAAGATGGGAAAATTCATCTTGGCGGCGATAGAAAATTCGAAGGGTGGGAGAAAATATCCGATGATGTGCTGGACACACTGACGATTCTTAATGAGTCCCGGTCACGCAGCAAAGACGAGCCGGTATTATACAGCCCCGATCAGTGGGAATATGATGCTAACGCCTATGTTGAGAGAACAGCGGATCCGGATTATTATCATGTGGATGGCTGGATGCGGATCAAGGTTGGGGAATACAAGGAACGCAGCTTGTATATAGATGCGGAGGTTTTCATTGATGAAAACGGTCTGCGTATAGGTAACTTCCCAACATTTACAGATGAAATGGATGCTGTGTGGGATGAACACCCTCTGGTATGCGGAGTAATCAACAAAACTCTGACGGATTATTTTGAGAAGAATGAACAGCAGGAGAAGGATAAGTATTTATCTATTATCAGTAAAAACAAACCCGATATTTTTGAGGATTATATCAGCCCTCTTCTAAAAGAAGCGGAAATAGAAGATACAGGTCATGGCAGATAAATGGGAATAGCAATAATGGAAGGAAAAACAACAGAATACTATACGGATGAGGGAAAACCGGTCTATTCCATAACACTCCTTACAGCGGACGAATATAAACAGAACAGGGATCATATCACTGCTCTTGTTCGTAAAGATAGTGGTTCCTGCCGCTGGTGGCTTCGTGAAGAGGAACCGCACAGAGGTTATGGAACATTGTTAGTAGATGAAAACACGGGACATTATATTGATACTGACGGAACAGTTAAAAGAAAGACGGAAGATATGCCCCAAAATGGCGAGATCTTTCCGGATTCTGTCTATTGTGCCTGTAAGATCCGCCCGGTACTGCATATGGAGAACCTGACGGTTGGTGAGCGGATATCCTTTGGGGATAAATGTTTTACTGCTATATCGAGCAATCTGGCGTTATGTGATGAGAGCATCGGGATCAGCACATACAGCCACGAAAAAGATATGAAAAAGGCAAGCGATTATGAGCATTCCGAAGTAAAGGTCTTTATCGAAAACTGGCTGGCACGCACAAGAGAGATAGGGGAAGAAAAGGAAATCTGATGAAGAAATATATATTGTCCGACAATGAGGGAGAATATCTTCATGAGCAGAGATTGGAAGCCGTTTGAAGCAGTTATTGTTGACGAAAACGTATATATGACCAGAGGAGAGTATGTACATGATTTTAAAATCACCATGCATTCGAAGGAAGGGGATGAGGACATCCCTATGTGGAATAACGGGGCGAGAAAGGAATTTCCGAATCTCTGCTATCTTCTGGATCATTTTGAGACAGAAACCTATAAGGAACTCGATGAGGCGAGCAGATCCGTATACCGGGAGATCGAAAGACAGGTAGGTGTACTGGCTGACCATATCCGTAAGCAGGTGCGAGAAAATGTCCGAAGTCTGTCAATGGATAAAGTGGTCCGAAGCCTTTCAATGGATGAAGTGGCGGATACAGTTCCCAAAACCGTTCTTGACTGGTTTGAGGGTGAGTTAGATATCAATTTTTATTACCGTGAAGAAAACAATGCACTCTTTAAAGAGTATATTGATAATCTGATCAAAGAGCGTTCCGGTATACCTTACGATCAGGACGAAGATGGGCAAGAGAGAGAATAGGGGGTGTGATTATGAAATTTATCGAATGGGGCTTTCCGGTGGATATTGCAGCAGATATCACCAGCAAGATAAAGGAATATATGGATAATGCTGGTATTAAGGATGCGGGGATCTACAGGATCGAAGACCAGTCTTATGCTGACCCTGTGAACAACCGGTTTGATATCGAAGTTGATTACTCGCTGGATGGACGGATGGTATGGCAAAAACTCCTGTATTTAAAGGGTGAGATCGTGGATGGTGTGGATTTTCACCGGAGATTTAAGGAATTCTATCCGGATCGGACAGAAGCACACGATGGAGATCAGACCTGGGACGCTGTAGAGCAGGGGAGGTGTGAAACAGCGTCTCTCGAAGAAAGCATCGAAGATGCGTCTTTGGAAGACAAAGATAAAGAGGGTAAAGATCTTTGATCGACAACAGCAGGTAGGAGTATTTCCTACCTGTTTTTTATTTAGTGAAATATCTTTTTTCATATAAAAACAGAGAATATTGATCATACTATTTCAAAGGAGAAGCCTGAGATGAAAAACACTTCCAGAGAGGAAATGAGAAATCTGAAAGCCGGAGATACCTTCTGGATCAACGGGACCAGGCATACGGCTAGTGTGGCTGCCGCTTTGTGCGGGGATGCGGAATTTTCCGACGAATTTATCGTATATGATGAGAATGATGAAGGATGGTTTGAATCCGATTTCGAAGAGAGAAAACCGGAGCCGGACGGTAAGTGGCCCGAGCTGGAGCATTTGCAAAAGATCCGGGAGGAGCTGGCGCTGTTAAAGAACCACCAGAGGTCATTTGCCAAGGCTGATCCGATGTATTTGGCGCTGGCTACGGCAATCGTATTGATGGAAAGAAAGATTGAAGAGTGGGAAAAGGAGGTATAACCTATGAGCGGCATTATTCAGTCCAATACCTGTCCGGTCTGCGACGGAGTGATCTTTTCTTTTGATTTCGATAAAGAAAAAAGTCTGTATAAGTGCAAATCCTGCGGACACGAATTCGCAGCCGGAGTGGTCGATAACGACCGGGAAATGGATCCGAAAGACCGCATTGGCGGCTATATGAACCAGTCCGGTGTAGAGCTTGCTGCTGACACACTGCAGGGCGAAAAGCAGATAGCAGAAGTGGTTAAGAATTGCATACCGCAGAATAATCTTGAACTGGCGGAGGACCGAAAGATCTCATCGAACAAGATGGGTCTTATTTTCAGGCTCTATGTGACCGTGTTTATGCTGATCGGTTTTATCGCTATCCTGGTCTGGTGCCAGTAAAGCAGAGGCGAAAAACTGTGAGTATAAGAACCGTATCAACAAAAGCTATGGAAAGAAGCGGCGGTAAAGTAAGAGTAATCCCCGTTCCGGCAGATAAAAGGCCGGATGCGGAGTCATCAAAAAAAAAGCTGGAAAGAGAGATCGCAGCTCAGATCGATGCCAATGAGGCTATGCGAAACAGGAGTATCCAAAATGCGGATAAAAGAACACGATAGGTAAAAGGTCACAAAAAGCATCCTTCGGGGTGCTTTTTTAATGTGCAATTTCCTAATTTCTCATATAACAGTATAAACCATAGGAGCGTAAAAACTTGAACGGGAATTGCCATTTTATGTTTGCCGGGGCGGTATCTGCCGGCGTTGCGGTCAATCTGGACAATTTCATAAACCTCGGTCTGCAGATCGAACATACTCCGGCAACCGTAACACTGCTGGTTATGGGAGGTCTTCTGGGCGGGATTGCGCCGGATATGGACAATCCAAGATCCCACGTCGGCCAACTGACAAAGCCGGTATCGACCCTGATCGGAAGGGTTGGCAAATTCTTTGGAAAGAAGGGCTTTGACCATCGCTGGATCCTGCATGACCCGCTGCTGCACTCGGCAGGATTGATCCTGTCTTATTTATATTTTCCGCCAATGCTGGGGTTTTTCCTGGGGACCTTATCTCACCTGTTTTTGGATGCGTTTAATCCGAAAGGTATCCCTGTTTTCTTCGGAGCCTGGAATATCCGGCTGGGAGGGATACCATCGGAGAGTAAAGGGGCAGTGGTTTTAACCTGGGTGTTTACGATCCTGGTTATTTTGATTTCTTATCTGGCTGCCGGAGATTGTTTTGGGCTCTGGGAAATGCTGAAAATATGGCTGTTCTAAATCATAAAATATTATTTTTCATATATTTCTGAAAGTATTTCTCATATTTAAGAAGGGAGACCATTATGAAAAAACATATTATTCGATTATTGACCGGACTGACAAGTGCATCGGTACTTTTATCTCCGATCTCTGCAGCCGCTTATGAGCGGGAGGATTATGATACCGGTGTGGAAGATACCAACGGTAACGGCGTTCCGGATGAGGGTGACCGGGAATACTGGTATATTAACGGAAATACCAATCCGAAGGACAATATCGCATCCACCCTGTATTTTTATATCCAGAAAGAGAATGCGACCTGGAATAACGAGAAGATCTATTATGTCTTCGATGTGTTCACGGATATCCCGGAGGATTATCAGGTAGTGCATCTGTGTTACGACTTTATCCCGGCGATGACGGATGTGGTAGAGTCTCTGGAATACGGCGATATCGTTCGCTTTGACCTTCCGCTGGAGATGGATCAGGATTACTGTTTCTCTGCTCCGGATGCGATCGATAATAACAATGTCCGTGTTCTGACCAGTCAGTTTACTTCCCCGATGATCGGAGAAGGGTTCTATGAAGAAGGCGATATCGAGAGCGGACGCAGGGATGTGATCCATATTGCAGAGCATAGCGCTCCGAGAGTGGTATATGCGTACGGCGGGGAGAAATCCTGGATGAATGATCCGGCAGTGCTGGAAGAGTATATCACCTGGGCAAAGAGCAATTATGGAGAGCGCAATGCTGCGATCCAGGCTTCCGATGACTACCAGGTACAGAGTACAGACACTCCGGAATTCATCGATGCTCTGGCGGTATCCACAGGTGTTGAGACGGCAGAGGAACCGACTCCGACCGTAGAGTTTACTCCGGCAGATGGTCCGGTAAGACAGACTTCTTCGGAAGTTACCGTAGAGGAATCGGAGCCAGTAGAAAAGAAAATGAACTACATTCCGATCATTGTCGGTGTTTTGGCCGCTGTTATCGGAGCAGGATGCTTTATCTATATCAAGAAAAAGAACAGCTATTACTAAAAAGGAGATGTTTATGAAACGATATAACCCGGAGCGGTTACAACAGGAACTGCAGAACCAGCTGCACGCCAGCCCGCAGACACTGCAGGAATGGCTGCACAGTCCGTTTTATCTGGACGGCGATCTGGTATCGGAATTCTGGAGACATATAAAGAATGCGCCAAAAGTCGCCATCGTTGGAGACTATGATGTGGATGGTGTGTGTGCGGCTTTTGAGACAATAAAAGCGATCAAAGAAGTTTGTCCCGGAAAGCCAATCTATGCCAGACTGCCGAGGCGTTTTTCCGAAGGTTATGGTATGAACCAGAATATCGTAAATGAGATCAAAGAGAAATGTCCGAAGGGATCTGTCGTGATCACCGTGGATAATGGTATTTCGGCTGCAGATCTTTTGGAAGGCCTGGAAAAAGACGGTTATACCGTTCTGATGACCGACCATCACGAGTTAAAAGAAGGCTGCAGGATCCCGAATGTCACGATGGCGATCGATCCGGTAGTCCCGGGGTGCGACCGTGGTTTTTCCTTTACCAAATGGTGTGGAGCTGCGATTGCGTTTAAGCTTGCAGAGCAGATGGTTTCCGAGTCTCTGGCGCACGAGCTGCAGACCTATGCCGGTCTGGCAACCGTAGCAGACTGCATGGAACTCAATGGCGGTAACTGGGGCCTGGTAAAGAAAGCCTTGCAGGATTTCCGCAACGGTACCGCTCCGGAGCCTCTGAAGAATATTATGAAGGGGTTAAAGCAGAACCCGGATTTTGCAACGGAAGATTCCTTTGGCTTCTATATCGGCCCGTGCTTAAATGCCGGCGGCCGCCTTCTGGATAACGGAGCAACCGAGTCTTTAAAATACCTGTTAAACCCGACGCAGGAGCAGCTGGAGCGTCTGGTAAATCTGAACCTGCAGAGACGGGCGTTAAAAGAAGAGCAGTACGGGATCGTAAAGCAGTATGTGGAGGACAACCATCTGCAGGAGAACAGCATGCTCTGGGTGGCGCTGCCGAACCTGCATGAAGGTATTGTTGGTATTCTGGCCGGATCCCTGGTGGAAGAATATAAAATGCCGGCGATCGTACTGACCAATATTGCGGATGACCCGAATATCTTAAAAGGCTCCGGAAGATCTGTCGAAGGCGTAAATTTGTTTGAATATCTGAATTCCCTTGACGAAGGTACTTTTATCAGTATGGGTGGACACCCTGGAGCAGCCGGTATGAAGCTGACGAGAGAGAAGTTTGAGATAGCGAAGAATGTTCCGTGCGAACGGCCCGTTGTAGCAGCAGAAGTAGTTCCTTCCAACCGCTGGCATACCACAAAAGATCAGATCCCGGAGATCTATCAGCTGCTGCAGGATTACCTGCCGTTTGGGGAAGGAAATCCGGCCCCGCTGTTTGATATCAGTATTGATATGATGCGGGATGATGTTCGTATGATCGGGGCAGAGAAGAATCATCTGTGTATCCAGGGGAAGAACGAGAATGACGAAGCTTATAAGATCACCCATTGGCGGCACGATGAGAGTGATCTGAGCAATCCAAGATCCTTTGGTCTGTATGGCAGGATCTCCGGAACAAACTATATGGGGATCGAGACACCGACACTTAATGCCGACGGAGTGTATGATCCGACTGCGGAAGATCTGGAGCTGAGCTGATTTGGCCCATTCAATGTAACAATAAAGGCCATCTTTCTAAATGGATGGATGGTCTTTTTCTGTTCTTCGTAAGTCTAGGTATTTTTTCTGAGATTTTCCCGATTTTTTACTTAATAAATCAGATTTTCTTTCGGTTAAGTAATAAAGAACCTTGACAAGCGAATTTTTATTTTTCATATATCTACAGGCAAGCCTGTAGAATATGACGCGGCAGAACTGCTCCAATATACTCACGGATGCGGAAAGGCGCCGCTCCCATATAACCTTGGAGGATAGAAAGATGTTTCAGGCGATTGCAGAAAAGATCCGGAAAAATCCAATACACTTTATCTGCCTTCTGATCACACTCGGTGTTTCCGTTTTTGTACTGCGCAGCTTTATTGTTCGTGGTATGAATGAGGAAGCGGATATGCGGATGACACTAGCAAATGCGGCAGTAAAAGAGCTGGCAGAAGATATTGCAAACAAACAAACTCTCTACGACAGCAAAAAGAGCACAAGGGCGATCATGCAGGAAAATCCGGAGACTTTTACGCAGATCCGGGATATTTACTTCCGTGGCGTTTCCATATCCGGACTTCTTTCTGAAAAATCGGTTTCTGAAAACAGCATTGAAGAACAGGATGATTTTCTTTTTATGATTGAAAAGATGATCCCGGAGGAAGAAAAATCGACTTATTACTTGCTGAAGGTATCTTTGTACGATAAATATATGCCATAATTTTAAGCGACAGAAGTGTCTAATAAATCTCTCTTATGGCTATCAAAGTGCCCAAAATGTCCAATAAAGTGTACTGTAAGCGCTTGACATAGAACAACTGTTCGTGTATTATGTATTTCAGAGCGAAAAAGTCCCAAAATAGTGAAATATAATTTTTCATATAATCCTGTAACAGAGGTTATGCTAAAAAGATGAGAGGTAAATAGCATGAAGAAAAAGAAAATGAAAAAACAGCTTACCAGGAACACAGTCCAGATCGCAGAACTGCAGAACAAAGTAGAGCAGCAGGCAAAGCTGATCTTCAGACTGACGGAGGAGAGGGAGGCTCTGATCGCAGATAACGGCAGTCTGGAAGAGCAGGTAAGCGATATGACCGAGAACTGCAAATCGATGGAAGAGTCCCTGCGCTGTATGTATACGGTTGTAGAGATGTTGAAGGAAGACAAGAAGGATACGATGCACCTTATGCCGAAAAAGGTGATCCAGTCTGCAAAGAATGGCACCACGATCGTGCTGTGGGAGGACGGAGTAAGGACGGAAGCAAAGGTTGGCGCAAAAGACACCTTTAGTCCGGTGGCGGGTCTGGCAGTGTCCTATCTGAGAAGGATCCTGGCTCCGAAGGTTTACGATCAGATCTTCCTGCGTGGCGAATATGATTTGCTCGATCAGGATCAGGCTAAAGCGGATAAGGATGCTGCAAAGACAGAAACCGCAAAGGCGGAGCCGGACAACACAGAAACAGGTGAACCGGCGGCAGAGCAGCCGGAGGAGACCACGAAGGATTCTGTGAAGAAAGGCTCAAAAAAGTAAAGAATTGTATGGCCCGGTGTTATAAAAAGGCACCGGGTTTTTCCGGCAATTTTTCATATAATAGCGAAAAAAAGATAATAAGCACACAGTTTTGTGCCACACAAAAAAGGAGGAAGTATAAAAATGAGTATGTCACTTGATGATTTTGCACAGTATGTAAAGAAAGAGATTGAACAGCTTCCGATCGCAGAAGGCTGCGAAGTCACCATTCATAAGGTTCCTAAAAACAATGCGATCTGGACCGGTATCACGATCCATCCGGAAGGCGGCAGTATTTCCCCGACAGTATATCTGGATGATTACTATAGCGGCTATCAGACCGGAAAAATCTCTGCAAGAGATGCAGTTATGGAAATTGAGAAAAAATACAAAGAATATCAGCTTGGTCCCGAGGTTTCCGTGAAAGATATCACGGATGTGATTGCTGATTTTGAAAAAGTAAAATTCCGGATCTATCCCCGTGTGATCGCTACCGAGGGGAATGAAGCATTCCTGCAGAATGCAGTATCCAGGCAATTTCTGGATATGTCTGTGACCTACCACATTGATATTGCAGATCTGTTTGAAGAAAAAGGATCTGCAAGTGTTACGATCAGCAAAAGCCTGATGCAGCACTATGGTGTAGATGAGGATCAGCTTTTCCGTCTGGCGATCATCAACCAGCGTGAAAAAGGAATGGATGATCTGGGGATGGTCGAAGTGTTAAAGAGTATAGGATATCCGGCAGTAATGCTGCCGGATATCCCTCCGGAGGAAGACCCGATGCATATTGTTACAACTCCGGACCGTCTCTATGGCGCATCTTTCCTTTTGGATCCGGAGTCTTTGGATAAAGTAGCGGAAGGATTTGGAGAGGGTTTTATGATCATCCCTTCTTCGATCCACGAACTGATCGTAATCCCGGAGAGCAAAGTACAGATGCCGATCGATGAACTGTTCGTTATGGTCAAAGAAGTTAACGCCAACGAAGTAAAGCCGGACGAAGTGCTGACAGATAGTGTATATCACTATGATATACAAACCAAAGAAGTCACTGTTGCGGAAGATAAAGATCTCGATCTGGACTAAGTTAAAAGATGGCAAGCAAAGCGGAATGGCAGAAATGCTGTTCCGTTTTTTTTATCTTCGGGTAAATATTATTTTTCATATAACTACAGACAAGTCTGTAGTTATACGGGCGCGGAAAAAGCACCGCTTTCATATAACTATGGACGCGGAAAAACACCGTCCCCATATAGTAATAACAAAGGTTTATAGGAATACTGTCATTAAAAGAGCAGTAATAACAATAGTTCTAACGGAGGGCAAATATGAGTGATGTAAGCAAAACAGCCTGGAGCAAAGAGGAGCTTGTTTATCTGAAGCAGGCAATCAAGGATAATATTTCGAGGAAAGAGATCGCAGCGAAACTCGGCCGGAGTATCGGTGGTGTGGTTAAAAAGATCGCCCGTTTGGATGACGAGGCTTTTGAAAAACTATCGATCGAAGAGAAACACGCATACTTCCGCCGGATGTGTGAGTATTATATGAACCACGAACCGGAAAAGAGCGCAGCGGCAGCCTGCCAGAAATTCGGGATCTCTACGAATTTCTATACACATATGGCATATTCGCCATCCGTAAGAGACCGCAGTGTGATCGCAGCCTTCCAGGAGGCTTATGACCATTTCAGAGACATCTACGGGGTGGATGCTGGCCGGCTGGTACTATCCGAAGAAGATCTTGCAAAGATCCGGAAGATGTACTGCGAGCAGAATATGACGCTGACGGCCATTTCAAAAAAAATCAATGTCAGCACCAGGATGATATCCGATGCTGTTCACGAGAATGGCTGGAAGCAGGGCGGTGTGAGAAACTCCGCAGACAGAAAACGGGCTGTTACGGTTGGAACAAAAATCACTCCGCAGGCTCCTGTAAGAAATGCGGCTCCTGTTAGTGAGAATGAAGTGTCTGCCACGGGGAGTACAGCGTCCGTCACGGAAAAGACTTTCCTGCCGGCAGATCCTGCAAATTATATGGAGATCGCAAAGCCGTTAGTGGATGAATATAACCGTACGCTGGACTGGTATCAGCAGATCTCCAGAGAATATCTGGAGTGCAAAAACAACATTGATAAGCTGTCTAAAGCGCTTGTGCCGTTAAAATTGTGAGGTATTTATGAGCAACCTGAATCTGAATTTTATCGAAAAAGATACTGCCTGGACCACGAATGAAGATCGTATGCTTTTCAACTGGGTCAATGCCGGAGTAATCACAGATACCCAGATGGCCCGGAATTTAAAGCGCAGCCTAACTTCTGTCCGCTGGCGGATCAAGGTATTAAAGAGCGAGAACGATCAGCGTACGATGTCAGAGCTGTCCGCAGATGAAATCGCCACAATGCGATCCAACTGCCGGTCGATGTGTCAGTATTACCTGTTTCATACAGTACAGGGTGATATGGACGCAGCCAGAAAACAGTTTCTGGTATCCAAGAATTTCTTCAACGCATTCTTCCGGGAACCGTCCCAGGCAGATCTGGAATATATCCGTGGTTTTAAGGATGCCTATGACCATTTTCTGAACCTATTCCATATTCATCAGAAACCGAGGCTGGTTAATAGCAAAACAATGGCTTTTTGTGGTTCCGGAAATACACAGACCACAAAACAGCCACTGCAAAAGGATCCCGCTCCGAAAAAAGGGGTTGATTTGCAGATCCAGGAGCGGAAGATTGTCGTGCCGGCGATAGAGATCCCGGGACTGCTAAAAGAATCGGACTATATGCCGGTTGCGAAAGACCTGGTACACGCATACAACGACAGTATGGTCCGATTCCATAATCTGGAAGAAGAATACCATTCTGTGCTGGATGTTTTAAAACGGCTGCACCAATCGATCGAGAATTTGAAGAAAGAAGACTAAAATATTCTATAGGATATTCTACCAAGATGAATAAACGCAACCAGCCACACATTGTGACTTTGATTGTATACCGTTTGTAATAAAAAGCCGTAACCTTTTTGTAGAATACGGCTTTTTTGCTTTACTTGAGTGTGGTGACCGTAACGATCTGGTTATTCTTCGCTCCGGTCCAATAGGGGTGTGGATGTAGATCGATATCCGGACTCCGGAAGCGGGGGAAATAGGATCAGATGATCCTCGGAAGGTCTACCGAATCGTCGATAGAAAGATTTGGGAACAGGTCTCGCATTGTTACCAATAATTGTTCGAAATACATATCCAGGTGCGGCGGGCTCCACGGATCTGACCTGGCAATATAAATCGCATCGAACTTTGTATTATCCAGATATTTTAGTCCGCCTGAGATATTCCAAAGAGAGAGAACTTTCTTTAATTTGTTTTCGTCTGCAGACAGGTGTTTTAGCCCATAGGCAAACAGCGAGATAGGGTTGGATACCCATCGCAGAGAGTTCTTGTTGATCATATCTTCTTTGATCAGAGCCATGATCCAGTTGCCGCAGTCCAGGTATGGAGTATCATTTAAGAGATCGTGATGCATATCCACATTCACCAGATCGATCTTCTGGTTTTTGCTGGTGAGAGAGTGGATGAAGTCATAGATATGGATGTGGCTCTGGCGGATCATTACCGGAATATGCGGATCCTGCTTCTCCAAAAGATCGATCAACAGATTATACTCCCGGCGGTTGATATCCACACGATAAACCCCCGGGTGCCGTCGGTAAATCCGTCTCCAGTCCAAAATACTTTCTTCCGTTGGCTTATCATAGCCCTCCGGGTATAAGCGGACCAGATCCGGACCAACTACCTGGAAATAATCCCAATCGATGCTGAATATCCGCATAGATCAGTTCTCCTTTAGTCTGCAGATCGCCATATCCAGTGCATTTGCCTTTCTGGAGCCGCTGCGGTATTTCGCACGGATCTCGCTGATGATCTCTGCCGCTTCCTTATTGGTCAGGTCGTTATTCTGACGGTAGCTGCGCAGCCAGTTGCTGACCGTCTTGCGGTCTACGCCATAAAGGTCAGCGATCTGTGCGATCGTATAGTTCTCATACAGCTCTCCAAGGCGCTCTTCGGACGGCTTTTTGGATGGCCGGCCAACCTTGCTTCCGATCATTTCGTTTTCCATAGCAATCTGATCTGCCAGCTGGTGATCGATCTCCTTGTTTTTATTATAGTCTCTTCCTCTTCTGATAGGGATCATACCTCTTTCTCCTCCAAATATTGATTGATGATATCTTTTGCCCGCATCAGACCAAAGCAGAACTGGTCGGATACATTTTTCCCGTTTGCATACTCCTCAAAGTGATCCAGGGCTTCCTGGACTTCATCGGTGATCTGTTCCTCAATCTGCCCGATCGCCAAAATAGTGTTGATCGCAATCCGAAAAGTCTCTTTTCCGTCTTCGTTCAGGCCATAGACTTTCTCCAGGTCTTTCTGCAGATCGATCAGATTTTTTGCTACGACAACTCGGTTCATTTGTTTTCTCCTTAGTTACATTGAATGGATGATTTCATCCCGCATCCAGGATATTTCCGGATGCTTCTTTAGATAATCGTCTACTTCGTCGATCACATTCTCTGTTTTGTTGAAAAATGAGATCAATGCCTCATCTTCCTGTGGTGAGACCTCTTTATAATCCGGCTTGAAATACAGGTTGGCGTGAGAGATCTTCCAGGCACTCCCGCATTTATATTCGAGATCCAAAACACTAAATACTTTATAGGCCAGTGTTTCTTTATCCAGGAAAATGATATCCACCGGAACCTGCCCGAGATCCTGCTCCAATGCGATCACTCCGTTGATCTGCTTGATCAGCCCGCAGGTAAGAGTCAGTCCACGGTCGTTGGAATATTTCGGGAATAAGAGCATCCGGATCACTCCCGGCGGTGTTTTCTGGTAATCTTCAGATTCTTCAAAGATAAACCGCTCGTTCCGGCAGAAGGTGAGAGTGGTGACCACTTTTACGCCGTCTACGCCTTTGATATAGTAGATGCAGCCAAATTTCAGCCAGAATTCCACATTGTATCTTACGGCTTCCGGACTGTCCAGACCATCGCGCTTTTTTAGATAACCCGTGATGTAATCGGTCAGCCAGTCGATATCGTCCATCGTGGCTTTCTGCAGCAGGTGTTTTGCGCTGTATTTGTCCAGATCATCATCATAGATATGTTTGCGGTTGATTTGATTGCACACCCGGATCACATATTCGTCACAGGAAAGTACGTTGTTGCGGGAAATAAACTCAAAGGACTGGATATAACTCTCGAAATACCCCTGCAGCTTCTCCAGCTCTTCTTTTTTCAGATACGGAAGATAATCTTCGGGAGAAATAATCTTGTTGTTCTTGTATTTGTTGCAGGTTTCGCACAACATTACCATATTGATGTCACGATTCACCCCGCCTTTGGAAAGAGGGACAAAGTGATCTACGGTAGCCCCAAAGCCAAAGTAGGAGAGTTTTCCACAATGACAGCAGTGGTCGTCGGATTTTAATGCGATCCGTTTGCGTTCGTCATAGGTAAAATCTTCCCGCTCAACGATCTTTTGTCGTTCGAGTTTCTGCTCCATCGAATATCTCCTTCCGTAAAATTATTGTTTGTACTAATATATGAAAAATAATATTTACCGTTTTTCTGCGTATGAAAAAATGTATAAAAGTGAAGATTAGGGTGAAAGTTTGTCTACTATTAAGAGTTTATTACACAAATGATGAAAATTGGTTAAAACCTTAATAATCGGTAATTAAAAATGTGACCAATATACCGGTCACATTCTTTAAAAAATCGTTACCAATATTATGTTAAAAATCCCACCGGCAGCCCAAGAATGCAAACTGACCTTTCAAAACGGTTTTGCGTAATAAACTCTTTAGTAGTTAATCATCAAGTTCTTCGCCGGTAGCGCTGGTAAACACGAATTCGCTCTCCTGGGTGTTCTCTTCGATCCTATTATCTTCGCCTGACGGGTCATATTTTCCTTTACCATCGTACTCGTCGTCGTCAAAAATATGTTCATTGCCGGTCGGAGCAGAAGAGGTGGTTGTGGTCGTACTCTCATCCGGAAGTGACTCCCATTTTGCATGCTTCTTCTTCTTTCCCCGGCGGTAGAAAGAGATGTTGTTTTCCGGCGGATACTTCTCGATCATCTTATCGAGCATCATATCCAGGTTCTTCCGGGGAACCGCTTTCTCCAGGATCTGATACTGTTTGAGCCGCTCATTCACAAGACGCATATCTCCGCCATAACTCTCTTCCAGAAGATGCTGCAGATTAACCGCATAAGCATACTCCCCAAAGATCTGTGCCTGCCTGGTCTCGGATCTGGCATATTTTTTCACCCATTTATCTACTTCCTTCTGTGCTGCTGCCATACGGTCCTGAAATACGGTATCCAGACGCTCCAGATAGTTCTCCATCGTCTCGCCGTCCTGGATCCTCGGTGCCGGCTCTTTTAAAATACCGCTCACCGTATTATACCAGCGTTTGCGTTCCGTATGCTTGATTTTGGAATTTCGCTCTCCACGCACCAGACCAAATTCTTCCATCGCTTTGCCATAAGAGGTCTGCAGGTCGCGCATCTGCATACGGGTGCCCATAAAAGATCTGGCACACAGATGATCCCGTTCATCCAGCGGAATGATCAGAGTGTGCAGATGGGCTCCACGGCGTCCGCCGGTCGGCGTATCATCTACTTCGTCCAGATGCAGTTCCATCGCAATGATATTCTCCGCCCCGAATTTCTCTTCAAACCATTCCCGATTCTTTTCACACCATCTATCCAGATCGATACCCAGCGCTTTTTCCGCCCCGGGAGACATAGCGGTAACCGCAGAGATTGCCGTAACAGAATTCCGGCGGACAGTAATATCCTTTCCAGTGGATGCTTCCCGATCACGCAGGATCTCTTTCCAGCGGTCACAGTAAGACGGCCCGCCGGTAGACACAATGATCTTATTCAGATAAGTCAGGTTCGGATCCACATGCTGCATATTCTTGGTCGTCTCACGATGGTTATGAACCTCCAATGATTTGATCGAGCCCATTCCATGCAGTTTTTGCAGTTCCAGCACCGCATAATATTCACCCATTTTATTCCCTCCGTACTTGCGTAATAAATCTATAAGTATATGAAAAATAACAAAATCAGAATATGGTTTGGGGCTACCCCAAAAATCCGATAGGGAGGGACTATTTTATTTCACCCTTTACAAAACAACAATACCCTATACCCCAAAAATCCGATAGCAGATTCCATTCTATTTTATACTTTACGCAACAACATTATTATGTACCCCAAAAATCCGATAGAGCGAATTTTTTGCACACAAATATATACCTCCATAACCTCCAGCCTTTGTTAATGTTGCACAATAATCCATATTGTTGTTTAGTAATTATGCTACTACCCCAAAAATCCGATATAAAATACATATCTATAAGAGAGTTAGGGTGAGTCATGAGGATATATTTTTGTGATGATAGGGTAGAAAGTGAGGAATAAGCCCTATGGAGAGGTATAAGGCTATTATATAGATACCTAAGTATGCTTTTGAAACATAAAATGCTTTATATAGATATTAGGGTATGTCTTTGTTGTTAATGGTTTGTACCTCTCTTTATGCTGTTATCTTTTGTATTGCTATATACTTGTTCTGCATTTCTGTTCGTCTTTGTTTGCTCCATAGTGTCCTTGAAAAATTTCTGAAAAAGGAAAATATTGTTTTTCATATATAGTTACAAGAACATAGAACGATCATTCCAGTAGCAGAAAGGAGCGGTATTCAAATATGGCGGTTCGTACAAAAACAGTGGCAGAAGATCGTTTGGTTGTTGATTTCTACCAGAAGATCGATGTGAGAAAGAAAGGTGCGGTCTATATCCGTGGTTCGATCTTTGAGCAGAGACAGAACGGATGGTATGCACCGGAAGATAAAACGGTAGAAGATGGAGTGCTGACACAGAATAACCCGGTAAGAGAAGAGCTGCTCCGATTATACGGCCGGAAAGAGGTATCGGAACGAAAACAGAACGAAAAGGCGTGGGAAGATACTTTGAAGAAAGAAGATACGATCCGTATCGCCGATACACTTCGGGAAATTGGACTCCCGCCTTCCGAATCCCAGCGGCTTCGGATGTTCAAAACACTCCGCAACCCGAGAGCCGGACTTCGTATTGACTGGGATGCTTTGTGCAGTTTCTCAGAACCATTCCGTGAGCGTTACGGAGAAGAGAAGGTAGAAGAACTGGTGAACAAGCACCTGATCGGAATTTCCGATTTTGATCTTGGGGTGGACAATTCCACAATGACGAACGAAGAAAAGGAATTTATGCGCTATGTATTTCAGGTAGCGTAAGAAAGGGGAAGATATGCCAATAACCGGATTTGAAGATGTTGATGTCGCAGTGATGATGAAGGAACTGTTTCTTGCAGTGCCCTGCCTTTTGGTGTCTCTGGCATTATGGTACTTTGTGCTGCGTAACACCGATAAGACACCGGTCGTAAAAGAGAGAATGACGATCCAGCACATTGTTGCTTCCGTGAAAGCATTTCGGCCGATACAGAGCCTTCGTGACTGGGCAGCTTCTCTTACAAGATGGAAATGGGCAGTATCCGCAGGAGTGATAGCGCTGTTCTTTTTATTCAGTCTGATCTTAAAACGGAATATCCCGTTTGCACCGTTCATCGGCTTTGCGGTATTCCTTGGGATGATCTCGATATTTCGGGTATTTAAGACGCAGGATATGGAAAACATGTTTTTAATCATCGCAAGCGGCCTGATCGGAAGCCGTCACGGGGTCTATTTCCGTGAATTCAACTTTGTTTACCCGGTGCTGAGCTTTGTGCTTGCTGCAGCATTGTTTATGCCGGGAGAGATCCGGGCGTCTGCAAGAGAGAAGAAAGCGCAGTTTCAGAAGAAAGATATCGTGGTTAAACACGACCGTCTGGTATATTATCTTCCGGCCGGCTATCTGATCACAACGATCCTGTATTTCTTGACCAGTTTTTAAAATGAAACGAGAGGACAGAACCTATGGAGAAACTATTTAATTTCAGCGCTGCAGAAGAGGCTGCAGAATTCGGAGAACCGATGCCGGATGATGACGAAGCCGGATTATATACGGATGACGACCAATCCATCTCCGGACTTGGTATTGACGATTCCCAGGTAAATGACGAAGAAGAAGAGAATAACATCAATGAGCTGCTGCGTGAGATCAACTCCGGCGCTGACCAGGAAATGTCGGATGAAATCGAAAGGGAACGTAAGCAGCGTGAAGAATATCTGCGCCAGGAGGAAGAAGCCTATCAGAAGCGTCTTGCTTCTGTAGAAGAAGACTATAACCGAAAGCGTTACGAAGCAGAACAGAAAGCAAAGGCGGAACGCTTAAAACGGGAAGAAGAAGAGCGCCTTCGGGAAGAGGAAGAAGAGCGTCTTGCCAAAGAGAATACTTTCTTTGGAAAATTGACGAAGGTTTTCCGAAAGAAACCAAAGACCCAGAAACCCCTGGAAGAAGTTATCGAGCAGGAGATCCAGCCAAAGACACCTGCTGCAGAGCCGGAGAAAGAGCAGCCGGAGACTGTGGTGCCGGAAGAGACTGCAGCCCCGGAGTCTGTTGAGGAACAGATCGAAGCCCAGGCAGAATTCGAACCGGTTACGGAAGAACCGGAGGAGCCAACCTTTGATTTTGACCTTTCGGAAGGTATGGAAGGTATGTCTTCCGAAGAAGCGGAAGATGACAGCATCTCTGATGCGCCCATTGAAGATGAAAGCATCTCTGATGCGTCCATCGAAGACGAACTGGCAGATGCATTTGCGGATGTATCTTTTGGAGAGCCGGAAAAAGAAGGGGATGCAAAGCCTTTGGCAAAAGGGGCTGTAAAGCCTTCGGAAGAAGAGACCGAAAAACCTCTGGAAGAGACAAAACCTGCTGCCGCAAAGAAAGAAGAAGAGAAGAAGCCGGAGCTGGTTGTGGCGAAACAGCCCAAAGAGGAAAAGACTCCGGAAAGAGTGCAAAGCACTCGTATGGCGCAGCCAGAAAGAGTGCAGAGCGCTCGTATGGCGAAGCCAGAAAAGAAGTCCATCTTTTCCCTGCTCCAGAAGCCGGAAAAGCAGGCAAAACCCGCCAAACCGGTACGGGAGAAACCCGCAAAGACCAAGCCTGCGGCAGCAGCCTCGGTGGCGGTTGCAGACGAGCCGGACTGGAAATATATTGCGCTGCATGACGATTCTACCGGTATGCTGAACTCCAGGGCATATCACGAGACGATCAAGACCTGCGGTAACCAGATTGCTGTAGTATTCTTTGATATAAACAATCTGAAGTATGTAAATGATAAATACTCCCACCAGGATGGCGATCTGCTGATCAAGAACTGTGCATCGATCATCCAGAAGTATTTTGGCGAGGACAAAGCTTACCGTATCGGCGGCGATGAATTCGTTGTTATCCTGCAGAAGCAGAAGCGTGGTACACAGGATATGATCACGGAAAATGCCGCTAAGATTCATAACGACCTGCAGGATCTGTTCAAGAAGAATGAGAAGCATATCCCGCACGCAATGTCAATCGGTTTTGCGATCGGGGATGGTAAAGTATCTATCGATGATATCATAAAGGCAGCCGATGCTTCTATGTACCGGAATAAGAAGGCGTATAAGCAGTCCCATCCGGAACTGAACGCCAGAGAAGAGCAGCCAAAGGAAGAGGTAAAGCAGGAAAAGCCGCAAAAGGATCACGACGAACTGCTTCCGAAGGAACAGCAGGCGCTAAAGAGTAAGATCCAGAAAAAACACACGCAGGCAGATCCGACCAGCACAAAGGATATTATCCGCCAGATCCAGAAGAAGTCTTCGGAGATCCGGGCGATCCTGATCGCTGATCCGAACTTTAACAGTCTGTTTGTGATCACAGATATGGATGAGTTTTTCAATCTGATCACGAGCCAGAACGGTATGATCGATTATTCCTATCTTTATGTGGTCTGGGAAGGCGGATCCCAGTATTTTGGTTCCGATGAGTATTATGACGAAGTGACGGATCTGTTCAAAGAGATCGCGGATGGCCTGCTTTCCGGCCGCTTCCGTTCCGAGAAGGACATCCATAGCATCAAAGGGATCAATATCTTCCGCCATATCTATATCTAAGGAGAGGTTTTATGGGAAAGATCGAAGTACAGGAAAAGAAATCGACCAGTTGGGAAGGACTGTGGTGGAAACCGGAATACCAAAACTTTGTATCGCAGCCATTCCCAATTTCCGATTTAAAGGACCTGTCCGGAGAAGTACGCCTGGTGGTGCGGAAAAACAAGTATTATCAGCAGGGAAAGGACTACCCGAATTACAATTTCTCCTTCCGCAGCGTCGGTAAAGCAGAAAATATCGCTCCGGAACACGATCTGTCGTGGTATCAGAACCGTGTTAAGGAGCTGGAGACGGAACTTTCTGCTGCAAAAGAAGAAATTCAAATCTTAAAAGAGAGTAAGGAGTGAAAAATTATGAAGAAAACAGCAATCCCGCCGGTTTTAAACAAATACTCTTCCCCTACTGGCGACGATATCCGTGAAATTGCAGAGCGTTTTTATCCAAAGGTTTTGGATGGTACGCCGGAAGAGCAAACTGGTTTTGCGGATCTTGTACGCTGGATGTGTGAATACGGTTATCGAAATGGGGTGAAAGATACCGTTCAGTCTTTTGTGAAAGATGCAGATCTGGCTCCAAAGACGGATATGGAAACTTATTTTGAAGCCTACAAGATCCTTTCAGAGAAATTGTGGCCGGAAGAAGAAAAAGACAGATCCCTGTGATCTGTTTTTTTCTGTCGGGAAATATTATTTTTCATATAGTAATGAACAAGTTCATTTGGACGCGGAAAACCACCGCTCCCATTACTATATGAGCCCGGTTATCGTGTTTGGGCTGCAGACAAAATTAAAGGAGATAAGACAGCTATGGCAAAAGCACTTTTGATCGCAGAGAAACCTTCCCTGATGAGGGAAATTCAGAAAGTATACAACAGCCACAAGGCAGAGATCGGTATTGACATCGATTTTACAGCACAGGCCGGACATCTGGTTGGACTGAAGCTGCCGAAGGAAGTTAATGCAGAAAAATACGGCCGCTGGAGTATCAGCAGTTTTCCGGAGGATTATCCGTTTGAATATAAGGTAAATCCCGGAAAGAATGAACTGGTGAACAATATCCGCAAGGCGGTAAAAAGCGGTGGATATGATTTTATCATCCACGCCGGCGACCCGGACCAGGAAGGCGAGCTTCTGGTACGACTGGTGTTGGATTTTGTAAACAGCTCGCTTCCGGTAAAGCGTTTCTGGACCAATGACCTGGTAGAGAGCGCTATCCTGGGTGCTCTTAAAAACCTGCAGGATGACCGTGATTTCGATCATCTGTATGAGGCGGCGCTGGTACGTCAGCACGCAGATTACCAGTTTGGTATGAACGGTACCGGCGTGATCTCCTGTAAGACTGGTGAACTCTGTCAGACCGGCCGTGTAAAAGCAGCGATCATCGCCTTGGTAGCGCAGCGTGAACTGGAGATCTTAAATTACCAGGAAAAGAAGACCTATAAGCCGGCGTTTAACTACAAAGGCTGTGAATTTGTCCTGGATCAGGCATTTGATACACCGGAGCTTGCAATAGCGGCCGTTCCGAAGACGGAATATGCAGATATTGCGGAAGCAAAATATGAACTGAAGCACTCCAAAGCGCCGAAGCTGTTCAAACTGTCCACACTGCAGACCGAGATGCATACCCGTATGAAGTGGTCCGGTGACAAAACCCTGGAAGTGCTGCAGAGCCTGTACGAAGCAAAAGCAACATCTTATCCGAGAACCGGATGCGAATATATCTCTTCCCAGGTAGATATTGGCTATATCGCAAAGAAGATTTTAAAGGAAGTGGATGTGAGCACCGATCTTCTGGTAAGGGATCCTGGTGATGTTCTGAAGGATAAGATCTATGCGAACGACAAGGCAATCGCATCCGAGGGCCATACCGCAGTCATTCCGACCGGCGAAGGTCTTCCGAAGAATGCTTCCGCAGACCAGGAAGCTCTGTACGAAGTGATCTGCCGCCGTTTCCTGGCAATGTTTGGTAATGTAAAGGATACGATGAGTGTAAAGGTTTCCGGCGTTCCTTCCGGCACCAAAGACCCGTACATCTTCTCCGAATCCTTCGATGTAACGCCGGGGTATGAGCTGATTCTGAACCCGAAGTACGAGATGAAGGCCGGCAGCGGGATTAAGTTCGAGAAGGGTCAGAATATCCATCCGATCGAGTTCTTTGCAAAGGAACTGGTAAATAAGAAACCGTCCCGCTATAACGACGGTTCTTTAATCAAAGCGATGGAGACGCCGGAGAAGTACGAGGGCGAAGACGGCGCGGTGAAGTACAAGATCGGTACTCCGGCAACCCGTGCGAACATCATCAAAGAGTGTATCGCAAACGGCTACATTAAGAAAGAGAAAGATTCTTTTGTGGCAACCGAGAAAGCGCTTTCGATCTATGCGGCCTGCAAAGATATCGACCTGTTTAAGCCGGTAGAGTCCGGTAAGTGGGAAGATATGCTGGACCATATCCGTACCGGAAAGCTGGATTACAAAGAAGTCGAAGAGACATTATTCAGTAAGATGGAAGATTCTGTACAGAAGATTAAGGATGCGAACTTCCAGTCCTTTGAGAGCAAGCTGAAAGGCAAGGGTGGAAAGTCTTCCGGCGGAAAAGATGGAGCTGCTAAAGAGACGCTCGGTGAATGCCCGTCCTGCAAGAGTGCAGTGACGGTCGGCCAGTATGGTCCATACTGCAGCGGTAAATGCGGTGTGATGTTCGGCAAGGTTTTCGGCAAAGAACTCACAAACGCTGAGTGGAAGAAGGTGCTGAAGGGTGAAGCGATCCATGTAAAGGGTCTGGTTTCCAAGAAGGGCACCAAATACAATGCGACATTAAAACCCGGTAAGATAGAAGAGTTCTCCTACACCAAGAAGGACGGCACGAAAGCAAGCGGCAAGAGCATCCATTTTGATATGGAGTTTGAGAAATAAAGATCAATAGTAAGCGCCTCTTTATAACAAGGGGCGCATTTTTCGTAAAATGACAGAAGCAGAACAGATCCGACAATTGACAATCATAAAGAATGTCTGCAGCAGGGTACCGAGGTATAAGCACCCGGAAATCGCAGCTATGGCTGACTGGTACTTAAAGCAGGCTATTACCCATAGGGCAGAGGAGCAGGAAACCGAGCAGTTCATCAAAAATGTTGCCGACCGGTATCTGCCGGAGCACTTTTTGTGGTAAATAATAAGGAGATTTTGCGATGCTGGATGAAAAGAACAAACACCTTTTGACACGCACGGAAGACCGTATTTCTTTCCTGTATATCGATAAAGCGAGAATCGAACAGACGGAATATGGTATACAGGTTTTGCGTGGGGATAAAGCCATTGAAGTTCCGATCACAACCATCAATTGTCTGATTTTAGGTCCCGGAACATCGATCACGCATAAAGCCGTATGTAATATCGCATCCGCAGGCTGTTCTATCTGTTTTTCCGGAACAGACCTTTCCGTGTTTTATGCCTATGGAGAACCGGCAACAAATCGTTCCAAAAATATGCTGCAGCAGATAAGATTCCACGAAAATAAACAGCTTCATCTGGATGTGGTACATAAAATGTACGAGATCCGATACCCGGACAGCCGGTTAAAAACAAAATCCATAGAAGAACTACGAGGTATTGAAGGTCAGAGAGTAAAAGACTGCTATCTTCGCTGTGCAGAAGAGTATGATGTGGATTGGAGTGGAAGATCGTATAAACCGGATGATTTTTTCTCACAGGATATTGTAAATCAATATCTGACTGCTCTTAACCATACTTTATATGCTATTGTGACGGCAGCAATTGTATCTCTTGGGTTCTCGCCAATGATCGGGTTCATCCATACAGGCCACACACAATCGTTTACATTCGATATTGCGGATCTGTATAAAGAGGAGATAACTATCCCTCTGGCATTTGCACTTGCTCATAATGGGTCTTATGATCGTCATAAAATGCTGCTGGCTTTCCGGAGACAGATTACAGAAAAACGGCTGATGACGAGAATTGTAAAAGATCTACTGAAACTGTTTTATCCAGAAGAATCTACAAAAAGTATAGAGGCAGATCTTCAGTTATGGGATCCGAAACAATATGTAAAATCCGGCATAAATTATGCTGACTCGTAAGTAAAAATTATTTTTCATATATTATCAACGAGTTGCATTAAAATTCCTAAAATTTTGGAATTTTTAGATAGAAAATGGCTGAAAAGCCCATAAAATATAACTCTTCACTCCATGTATATGGGGATTATCCCGATCTGAAGCCGGTATACGACAACAACGGTGACTTCACTCCATGTATATGGGGATTATCCTGGACAAACCACTGCCGATCTTTACACCGCCAACTTCACTCCATGTATATGGGGATTATCCTGAAAAATGGGCAACTCGGCACTCGGGAGAGCCCTTCACTCCATGTATATGGGGATTATCCTAATAGACAGCATAAACAATACTACAGAAAAAAACTTCACTCCATGTATATGGGGATTATCCGCGGATCTGATGGACGTGCTGCAGGCGAAGATGCTTCACTCCATGTATATGGGGATTATCCAACCAGGCATTTCTGCAAACGCAGATATCCAGCCTCTACCCCGTATATACGGGGATTATCCGTTCTTTTTGGATGGTAATCCGAGAAAGGCATCCTTCACCCCATATATACGGGGATTATCCTCTCCATATAGGGATTCTTATTGCACCTTTTTTCTTTACCCCATATATATGAGGATTATCCCTGAATACAGTAGTAGCTGCCCTTTCCCTAAACCTTCACCCCACATGTATGGGGATTATCCCAGTTCTTTCAACAGATCTTTTACGTCCATCACCTTCACCCCATATATACGGGGATTATCCTTCTTCCAGTGCCGAAAATGTACATCGATCCATTTTTACCCCACATATATGGGGATTATCCGTGGCGGGGGATGGATATCCAGCCGTCTCTTACGCTTCACTCCATGTATATGGGGATTGTCCTGGTTGAACCTATGTCCATACCACCGCTGCTCTACTTCACCCCATATATATGGGGATTATCCGTTACTGTCAGCGGTATATATACAATTAGGGGACTCTACCTCATGTTACATGGGGATTCTCCGGTGGTGCGGGAGCTTTTGAAGCTGTATGCAGGTTCCACTCCATAACATATGGGGATTATCCTCCGATGAAGCACCCGGGGACAACGAATAGCTCCTTCCCCCCATATGTATAGGGATTATCCAGCATCTATGGCGTCCTGGCCTTCCAGGTCGTCCTTCACCACATGTATGTGGGGATTATCCAGAGATCATCGGCTGGTGCGGGAAATACCTGAACTTTACTCCATGCATATGGGGATTATTCGTACAGCCGAGATTTTGATAAAAGTCTGGCAGACTCAACCCCGTATACATGGGGATTATCCCATCAAAAACCCGCAGATCTTCTATGGTGAAGACTCTACCCCGTGTATACGGGGATTATCCCTATCGGTCCGCACAAGGAGGGTATTGAATTACCTCTACCCCGTGTATACGGGGGTTATCCTATATGGCCGTTACACCATATCGCCGTTTGGCACTCTACCCCATGTATACGGGGATTATCCGCATATTACGATTGATTGCTATTGTCAATATGGTTTTACCTCATATGTATGAGGATTGTCTTTTGCAGTAAAATATTATTTTTCATATAGGGATAGAAAGACTTACCTCTTTTAGAGGATTATTCTGAGAAAATATTCTGGCAACAGAAACACACCCTTTTTAGGGACTTTCCATTACAAATTAAAACGAAAAATTTTATTTTTCATATAATGACATAAACAACAAAAAAAATAAAGGAGAAGATATTATGGCAATCACAAATTTGATCGATATGCCCTGGTTGCCGGTAAGGTATTTGGATGGTACCAGAGCAAAGATCGGGATCCGGACTGCCATGCAGGATGCGGAAAAGATTCAGGAATTGCTGTCACCGGAGTTTCGGAATGACCGCTGCCCTTTGTACCGGATGGCTACAATGCGTTTCCTTTCTACGATTGTTATGAGCGCATATTACAAAGAGAAGAATAATTATGCTGCAAAGCAGCTGGATTACGCAGAAGATCTCAGACGAAATGGATTGTATTCAGATACGATCCGTGAGTATCTGGATGAGTGGTACGACCGTTTTGACTTGTATGACAGCGAGCATCCGTTTCTGCAGAATACGGCACTGAATGAGTTCCCGGAAAAAGAACGGTTGGTTGGCGAGTACCGGACCTGGGGACCGTATGCACCGGATGGAAACAACAAACTGTTTGGCAGGGTCAGAACAGCAGATCCTACCAAGAAGGAAATACTCGACCAGTATGATATGAGTAAAGAGGAATATGCGTATTTCTTACTCTATATGGCTTGTGTCGGGACATCCAATTTCGGAAAGCATTATAAAGAAAACTCCATCCGGAAAAAGGAGACCATTTTCCTGGAACTGAAAGGTGATACTCTGGCAGAATCAATCCTTCTGAATATAGTACCCCTGGAGAGCAGTTCAAGACCGGATGAAGATGATGAAGACCGGATTGCAGATATGCCTGGATGGGAGCTGGATCGTCCGAAGGATGTGGAACAGATGGATGCTTCTACACTTCCGAACAATCTGCTGGTATGTTCCTTCATGCCAGCCATCTCTTTCCTCTGTGTGGAGCACGATGAGAATGGTAACCCGGTGAATGTGATCCGCAACCGCATTGCGAACTCCAAAAAAGAAAACGACTGTTATGCAGATCAGTTTGAAGAGATCGCAAAACATACAATTGCACCGGAATTTGCGGAAAAACTCTGGCTCTACCACGATGATCCCTATACGATCATTCTGGATGCGGATCCGAAGAAAACGAAGAAGGAAAACAGCAAGGATGACCGGGAAAGACCATATTACTGCTTCCATTACCAGTCAGACATGGCTTCCAAGATGTGTATCGAGGCTACCAGAGTTTTGGCGGATAAAAGACTGTCCTGCAGACTACTGGAAGAAAATGTGTCTGATAATACCAGGGTTGTGATCTACTTCCGTGAGTTTACGAACGCATATCGTACTACGATAGCGAACGCAGGCGTGATCAGTGGGCATAACGCAAAGACCTGGATGCTTCTTCGGGATCCGCTGAAAAATGAGATGGCAAAGAAGTACCAGAACTTCTACGCAAACGTAAAGATAATACTTCGCAGGTACCTGACAGAAGCGTTGACACTGCCGGAAAAGAAAGTAGATAAGAAGTCTCCGGTTTTAAACCAGACCATTCGGAATAATGCGTATTCGGATCTTTCCAACTGGATAGAGGATGATTTCTTCAGGAATTTCACAAACGATCTGCAGGAAGAAAACTCTATTGCCAAAGCAATGGATCGTATGATCAAAAAGACGATCAAGATCTATGAGCATTACACAAGAAACGCACATGATCTGATCCGGGCGTATATCGCAGAAGCGAAACTGGTGAAAGCGCTGCAAAACGAGAAGGAAAACTGTGAAGCAGTATCCGTCGGAAAGAAGAGGAGGAAGAGTGATGACAGAAGCACAGAAACTTGAGGTAAAAGAGCTGGATATACGATTCGTAAAGAATTTGTATGCCCAACTGAATGCCAGAAATCAGAAAATTCACGATCTTCGCAAGATGTTTGGCCGAAAGACAACCGATGATTTCCCGGCATATATGTCATTTCGGACATTGACTAATGCGCAGATCCCGTCTGCATATGAAGAAGTCTACTATCTGGTGGCATGTATGTTTTGCGAGATGGAAAAACCCAGTGACGCAGACCGTAAGCATGTGAAGTTTGAAACCCTGCTGCACCGGATGTGGAACGATACAGACTCTACCGATCGACGGATCAGCAGACTTTTGGATACAGATTTTGAAAGTGGACAGTTTGTTTCGCAGTTCGTCCGTCTGGCAAGACGTGCGGCCAAGGAATTGTATTCCAATGAGGCACTGGACTATGTATCGCTGCTCACAGATCTGAAGTTCTGGGATGAAAAAGAGCATTACTCCAGACACAAGTGGGCAAGAACGATCACTGCGTACTACGGAGATGATGAGAAGATCAAAGAATTCTCCAAAGAAGTCGTAGAAAACGAAGAAGTGGTTAAATAAGTTTTTACATATATAAACAACAGCAAAAAAAGGAGAAAAGTTATGAAGAAAAACATGATGACAGCATTTTTGTTGAAAGCGTATGATCCGTCTCTGCCGAATCGTGATGATTCCGGAGATGCAAAGCAGGTGGTGGTTGGCGGTACGGTCCGCGCAAGGATCTCTTCCGGATGTCTGACTCGTGCAATCAAAGAGTATATGGGAGATACCGTGGATACGATCCGTTCCTCCCATCTGGAAGACCTGGTAGAGGCGATGCTCACCAAAATGGCGGAGGATGGTACTATTCCGGCAGACAAGATCGACTACTACGGTAACATTCTGTGCCAGCCGAGAAAGAAGGACGATAAGAAGAGCGGCAAGGATGCGATCCTGGACTGCAGCTGGAACGAAAGAAGCAGTGCCGGAGCTGCAGACGACAAGGATGGTGCAAAGGGACGTACGATCACCGTAACCTCGCCGTACGAACTCTGGAATGTGATCAACGCCGTAATTGCCGTTCCGGAGAATTCCAAACAGGATGCATATAAGGCCGCTGCAGAGCAAGCCTTGAGAAATGTAAGACTGACGGCGGATAAAGCGCTGTTTGGTACGATGGCGACCAGTGGTGTGCTTGGAACCATTGACAGTGCGGTCTATAAGGGTGAAACCTACTCCATCGACGAATATCGTCCGGAAGATGATTTCATCACAGCATCTCATATGACACAGGGGATTAAATCGGAAGATCCGTTCTTTGGTACGATCGAAGATTTCGCATCCAGAGAGCGCAGCATTCCGAGAGCCGATGCAATGACTTCCGGCTGGCTGTACTCCAACACAATGTATTCCAAGACCGGTATTGATGTGACAACGCTCAAGAGAAATCTGGAGCTTAATCCGACCGGCGGAGTTATCCCGATGGGTGAAGATGAACGGATGAGTAAAATGAAGGAACTGATCTCCGACTATGTGGAAGCCTTCGCAATGGCGGTACCGTCCGGTTCTTCCAAGCGTATGGTGACCGGCGCAGCACCGGGTATCCTCTATCTGGAATCGATCAAGGGTGGAAACACCGTGTATGAGGACTTCTCCAATGTGATCCGTGTGAAGGAAAATAAAAGTGTTATGGAGCAGGGTATTGAACAGCTCCTGGCATTTGCAAAGAACACCGCTTGGCGCCGTGGAGAGATCAATCGCTATGTGTTCCTGGATCCCGAAAAGTATTCCAAGTACGAGAAAGCCTTTGAGGAAGCCGGAGTAAAGGTGATCCGTAATCTGGATGAACTGGCAGCAGCCGTAATGGCAGAAACAGAGAGGCTCGCATGAGGTATCTGACACTGAACTTAAAGGGTGTGATGCAGTATTATGCATCCACAAGTGGTCTTGCAGTATCCGTCTCCGGCGGATACTACAAAACCGAACACTGCCCGACCAAGAATGCTTTGGCCGGAATGATCGGCTGCGTTATGGGGATCCCAAGACGGGATAGGCGGTTAAAAGATCTTCTGAATCTGAAAATGAAATACCGTACGCTACAGCGTGGCTGTGTGATCCGTGATTTTCAGACCGTAAGCGGTATGCCGATCAAGGATAAGCCCGGCGAGTTTGAGAAGTTTGTTAAGATAAAAGGTGGCGAAGAGGAATTTACGATCATAAAAACCGTGGAGTACCTGTGTGATTACGCTTTTGAAGCGTATATCGGCTCAGAAGATGAAGATCTGCTTAAAAAGATCCGGGAAGCATTCTGGGATCCGGTATGGGATCCATATCTTGGCAGGAAGAACTGCCTGCCGTCGATCCCGATCGTAACGGACGGAAAGATCCTTACAGAAGAAGAAATGGAGGAAATGGAAGATGTATATGACTGTCTTGAGAGCAACTGCTGATACCATAAAGAATGCAGAGTATATGATGGATTTTGATGATGGCGATTATATCCATCATTGGCTGACCAGCCAGGTACATACAGACCGCGCAGATGCGCAGATCCTGTACCGCATCATCAAGGGCCCGGAAGCAATTTACCTGTATGTACAGTCAAAAGACACTTTTCCGGAGAAAAATATTAAGCGGGCCGGAATGGAACTGCTTAAGAGTTTTGAGACAGGTGATCCAGGGGACCGGCCGGTGACATTCAACATCTTTTGCTCGCCGAACAAGACAATCTTCTGTCCGGATAGCAATAAGAGTAAAAAGCAGTTCCTGATCGATCCGGCGGAGAGAAAAGAATGGCTGGAGAAGAAACTGTCACCGTTTATGTCGAATATCACAATCATCGAGGATCACATCGATAATATGCTGATCAAGAACGGCAAGAAGATCCGTGGGGCGTATTTTACCGGCACCGGTAAGATCACAGATCTGCAGAAGTACAGAGAAGCGGTTGCAAAAGGCTTCGGCGACTGCAAGTGCTACGGAATGGGGCTGTTGCTCTGTAAGGGATAAAACAGATAGCAGGTGTGGAAAACCATACCTGCTTTTCTTCCGGAGGTAAGTTATTTTGAGAAAAAATCTTTGTGTGGTGTGTCTGAAAAATCCATCGGATGCGGTTCGTGGAAAACTCCGCAGATATCTGTATGAACTGCGTGCAAATGTGTTTTGCGGAACGATTTCTTCCGGAGTCCGGGAAATTCTGTGGAAGAAGATCAAAGAAACAAATACGAATGCACTTATCGTATATTCCAGCCAATCTGAGCAGGGTTTTACCTATGAAAGCACAACAAAAGATACTGCCGGTTTTGAAGATTTTGACGGATTGCTGCTGCCATATATCCGATCAGACGGGATTTCGGTTTCGGATCTGTATGCAAAACCATCAAAAAAACTGATCGATCATTTAATGGAAGCCGGAGTAGTGGCAGAAGCCCTGATGCGCTACGGTATTGGTGCTCCTGCGATCGAAACAATGTCGGAGCGCTTTACAATACCAAAAGATGAACTGATCAGCTCTATTGCCTGGCTATGCGCCCTGCATGATATCGGGAAGGCACATCCCGGGTTTCAGAAGAGCCTTGCAGAGGCCGGGAGCGACGCTGCAGATGCCTGTGTAAAACTGATGCTTGCCGGAAATATCCTTCCGGAAGATGAAAAGATCCGTCACGAAAGATACTCTACCGAAATCCTCCGAGACTGGCTTGTAAAGAGCGGCTTTCCTGCAAAAGGTGCTGCCATTTATTCCGATCTGATCCTGTTTCATCACCAGGGGAAGCGCACAACACGAAAGATCAGTGAGGGAATGCCGCCCAAAACGGAACCTGGACGCTGGGAAGCATGGGTGTGTGTGCAGCAGGAATTGATCGAGCGTATTTCAGAGCGCTGGGTCTTTTCCGAAAAACTGTTTTCCATAACCGGCCAGAGCGGGATTAACGGCTTTACCTATCTGATCCTGTCTATTATGGTGACTACAGACTGGATCGTTTCCGGCTCCAGATGGGAAGAGATCCGAAGAGAAACTACAGATTTAGATACTGCAGCGGAGCGGTTTATCCAAAATAACCATCTGGCTCATATTTCGATTAAAGACCGGCTCCAAAATGCCAGCTGGGCCAGCGTGTTTTCTTTTGACCGAAATCAACTGCAGGAAGCGGTTTACGGCCAGAAAGCAGAGCATTCAAGACTGATGCTGATCGAATCCCCCTGCGGGTGCGGAAAAACCGAGGCGGCGCTGATCGCAGCGATCCGACAGTATGGTTTTAAGGGTGGTATTTATTTTGCAGCCCCGACGACTTCCACAGCAAAAGGTTTGGCAAAACGTATGCATGATCTGGCTATAAAGGCAGGTTTTGATATCCCCATCCCGGAACTGGACTCCTCTATGGTCTGGAGCAATGACGATATGAGCCGAATCCCGAAGGAATTGTGGACAAGCAAGACCAGACACCAGGGGTTGTATCCGTTTGCAGTTGGTACGGTTGATCAGATCCTAAAATCCGTTTTGTCTTTTCGGTACTCGTGCATCGGGCTTTTGGGGCTATCTGACAAGGTTGTGGTGATTGATGAGATCCACGCCTACGATGCCTATATGCTAAAAGAACTGGAAACATTGATCCGCTGGTGCCGGTTTTTTAAAGTTCCGGTGGTTCTTTTGTCAGCAACACTGCCTACCAAGACAAAAAAGATATTATTTAAGGCAGCAGGGTATTCAGGTACGGAAATTTCGGACGCATATCCGCTGGTCAGCACCGTAGAAGAAAAGGAATTAACAGAAACCGAGATTGCAATGCCCGGAAGAAAGATTCCGGTTGCGGTACAGCGGGTAAAAGATATAGAAGAAACGATGATGTGGGAGGCAAAGGCTTTTGCAGAGGGCTGCCTTGCATTGATTGCCCCTACGGTAGATACTGCTTTCCACTTATACCGCAGACTGCAGAGGGAGACCACAGACGGCGAAGTATTTTTGTACCACGGCCGGGATACGATCCGGCATAAAGCCGGAAAGATCGAAAAACTGCTGAAATACTGCGGAAAAGACCGAAGCGGTCGTCCAAAAAAGCTGATCGTTGTAGCAACCTCGATCATCGAGCAATCCCTGGATGTGGATTTTGACAAGATGATCACAGCCCTGGCCCCGGATGATCTGCTGATCCAGAGAATGGGGCGGCTATGGCGGCATTCCGATATTGGGACAGTGCGTGAACACTCCACGATTTCAGAGCCGTTTGTTATCCTATGCCCGGAGAAATACGGCAACCTTGGCAGGATTTATGAGAAAAATATCCTGTCTGCCACTGAAGAAGTGCTGCAAGGTTTATCCGGTATTGATACAATCGCAGATGTCCGCAGACTGATTGATGCTGTGTATGATAACACCGAGATCGAGAGTGAATTTGGAAAACAGATTGCTGCCGGTAGACATGTGATCGAGAGCCCGACAAAAGATGTAGTGATTACCACCAAAGGCACTGATGATGCGTATCATCGTTTTGATCCGCTGATTCCAAAGACGAGGGATGAGAGTTATCCTTCGGAAACGATCTGTATTCTCCCGGAACTGAAAGAAGAATACACCTATGATGAGATGCAGCAGATTATGCAAAAGAATGTGATCTCTTCCGTAAGTTTGTCTCGTTTAAAAGATTTTGAAGCGCAGCGGGTAGATACCGGCATTAAATGGCTGGAAGATATTGCTGTTTTTACAGCAAAAGACCTTTGTGTGGATAACGGTGAGTATTGCATGATATTAACAGAAGACGGACTGGAATTTGTAAAGAATACGGATTAAAATGCTTATGAAATCCACAAATTACACCTCTTTACCCCATACATATGAGGATTACCCTATTTATGTAAAAAATAGAATGATACCGTCTTGCTTTACCCCATATATATGAGGATTGCCCCAAAGGAGATTGCGTGGAATGAGCATTGAAGAACCTTACCCCATACATATGGGGAATTATCATGAATACTGTCAACAGATGCTGCGTTCGAAATGCAGAAACAGAAGATCAAATACAAAGCGATATCCGGAGATTTTAGTGCATTATGATCCGGAGCTTGTAAAAGCAGATAAAAACCCGTATGTGCTGCTGCATAAAGATGGACGTATCGTGGATGATGCGCAGGGTTATGGCTATAAGACCGTACAGAATGCGAAACGGGCCTTTAATTATAAGGCGAAACAGAAGAAGACTGCATAATGGAGGTAAATAGATGAATAAAACAGAACAAAAGATAGAGCATAAATATGAAAAACATTTTCCAAAGTGGCATTACGCAAAGCTTCTTGGAGTTGATGTTACAAGTATGAATGACAGATCTATTCTTACTGGAGAGCGTTTTAGCTTTGGATGTGCAGGAGTTATTGAAATCCGTGACCAGATTTTAATTAAGATTCGTGACCAGATTTTGTCCAGAAAGATCGATATCGAAGAATTGGGGCAAAATATAGATGTCCGTCTGATTATGATTCCCGGTGCTTTTCATAGTACCTACAAGATTATGTTACGCAGACATGGAAGAAGATATAGGGAAATTATTGATACGGCAGACTGGTCAACACCGTTGATTGACGAACTTGGCGCCTGCTATTCGTCATTGGTATTTAAACAGGCGATTGAGGATGAACTGGACCTGACAGAGCGAATGGAAGAGGTTTGTGCTCTTCTAAAACTAGAATTTCCGGATAAAGCTTTTACTTATCAAAATGAGTATCCTTATGCGCCATATATTTTGAAGATAAGTGGTTATTTTGAGCTGGAGGGCTTTTTTATGGAAAAAGAAGTAGAAACAGCAAAAGCTCTTTTGCAGGCGTATATTGATGCTTTTCCAAAAGCAAAAGAGAATTATGATCTGGCAAAAAGTCAGAAGATTTGGTACTACGAGAAGTATTTTTCAGAAAAATGAAGAAAAAAAAGATCGTTGATCAATTAAAGATCATCAAAAATGTCTGCTCCAGGGTCCCCCGGTATAAATCTCCGGAGACCGCCTGCCTGGCGGAGTGGTATCTGGAACAGTTGGAAACCGGGAATGACGAAATACTACCGGAGATAGAAGCATTTATCGCAGATGCTATAACGAGACATATTCCGGAACATTTCTTATTATGGTGAAATATTATTTTTCATATAATTGAGAACTTAGGTTTTGTCTTTTGAAACCTTAGTACGAAGGAAAGCTGATAAAATCAGCGTCTTTGAAGAAAATCCCTTTGTGGGATAGTGTTATAATTCCTTCATCCATTGTGGAAAAACAGTGGTTCACTGATACAAATAGGTATCGGTGGCGGCCGGTTTTGCGGCCGGATAGTGAGGAGGCAGATAAAAGTCAGCTTTGTTGTTTTCTGTATTCACTCACTAAAACCTGTGTTCTTTAATAACCAATATTCCAAAACAGGATGATCGAGGTTTTGGAGAAGTAGTATTTTACACGGGTACAAAACCTTGTGGCGATATTTCTTGCGGCATTGAAAGTTTTAGAACCCTACAAAACAACATGGGTGTAAAATATTCTGGACTTCATCGTCAAGAAGTAGCTCGTTTTAGACGCCTTATGAAATAGCATGGGTATAAAATTGATGCTTCAATATCTGATAGACAGCGTTGTTTTAGACCCTTATAAAATAGCATGGGTATAAAACGTCACCAGGAAATCGGCATTACAGAGGAAGTTTTAGACCCCTATGAAATAGCATTGGTACAAAATAGAAAGGAGGCTACGTTATGGAGAAGAAACTTGTTCCTATCATTGAAAGCTATAATGTAGAGGAGGAGTATCTCTACATCAAATCCTACCTTTTTCTCAAGGGAATGGCGGTAGAGGGTGAGTATATCAACCTTTTAAAAGCCCTGCCTCTTGCAAGGAAATTGCATGATGGGCAGCACAGAAAAGGGCTTGCTCTGGTGAATGGCAAGAAAGTACATCTTCCGTACATCCTCCATGTGCTCAAAGTGTGTAATACACTTGCGGCGCTGCGCCTGCCGATGGCACACGATGAGCTCGATGTGCTGTATACATCCGCCATTCTCCACGATGCTCTTGAAGATGCAGAGCAGTATTTCCCGAAGGGCGGGATCGAACTCGTGACGGACTATGGCTTCCCGAAAGAGGTCTACGAAGTCATCACGCTGCTCAGTAAGCATTCCGGTGCGGACGAGTACGAGCTCAACGACTATTTTAACCGCATCAAGAAGAACAAGATCGCTCTGCTGATCAAGATGTCTGACCGCAGCCATAATGTGGAGGATCTTTACAATATGAAGCTCGAAAAGCTTCACAAATATGTGGATGAGACCCGCCAGTATATCTATCCGCTATCCAGCTACGCAAAACAGAACTACCCGGAGCTGTCAAGCGGTGTGACCATCCTCAAATCAAAAATCGTCTCTCTCACGGAATGTACCGAAACGATCGTCGATCTGTACGAAGAGAAGCTTGCAGAGAAAGATGACGAGATCGCTGCTCTCAAAAAAGAGCTGGAAGAGCTCAAAGGTGGACTCACTTCGTCGTAAGAAGACAGCCGGCATAAAAATAAGCCAAGGTTCGGAAGATTTTCCGGGCCTTTTTTATTTGATTTTTCATATATTACCAGAAGCTATTCACCCCTTATGGAGGGTAAAAAGATGATTTTAGGAGAAGAACGGATTTTTGAATATGACAACCCGGATAAGGATATTCACATTCGGTTGAAGGACGATCTGATGCGGGAACTGGTACGATTTGTCCAGGATGCGGAAAAGAACAGGGTAGCTATACCGGAGTGGCTGAGTGAGTCCGTAAATTATTACCTGCACTGCCAGAAAGAGCTGGCGAAAGAAGGTATGGATAAAGAATAAGGAGGTATCATTATGGTATTGGATAAGAATTTTCTTGCAGTCCCTTTTCTGGAGGATCCGCAGGCAGTACCAAAAGAGTATGGTTATGATGCAGATCCGAACAATAATAATGTGATCGATACGGATCTCACCCAGAGTAATATGCTGGATATTGATCCGAATGGTAACGGCGAGATCGATCTGGACCCGAATAGCTGCAACGATATCGAAGAGATTGAGGATGATTTTGAGCGATGAAAGCCGCTCTGCGGCGTCCATCGGAGAGGAGGAGGATTTCGAGCGATGAGTATGGAAGAACTGGAACGAAAAGTAAATGAATTGAATGAACTGGTGGATAAGGCTGACGAGCTTCGTGAAGAGATCATCAGCTACCTCGAAGAAGAATACCTGTACGATCCCGGGGAGGATGGAGAAGATTATGGCTTCTTCGAATGTTCAGAACCGGTCTACGGGATTAACATCGAGCTGGTAAAAGAGTTGATTGATAATTCCATGGAAAAGGAGAGAGAAGAATGATCATAGAGAATAATCTTAGCCCGGATAAAAATACGGATGCGGCTGAAAAAGGCCTGCTTGTTTTTGCAGATGGTATGATGTTTGAGGAGATTATTCCTTTTGAAATAGCGGAAAACAGCTCCGGCGTTATGAATATGCAATCATTAAAGGAAAACCTTCCGAAATATCTGAAGCAGAAATATGGTAGAGATTTCTCAATCAATACTCTGCAGGCAGAGATCGAGATCCCGGTGCCGGTTAGCGGGCTGTTTGTGGATCCGGAATTCTTCCGGCAGTTCTCCAAAGACCACATGGATGAGGCAATCACTGTCCGTATGCCGATGGAGATCGTAAGCGATTATCATCATGAGGTACTGCTCAAGCATGATGACGGCGCTTATGCTTCCGGAGATGATATCCGGACTTCCGCATGGCTTAATGGATCATCTGACTGGTATAAGAACGGGGTGACCGTGGAAGATACCAAAGACCTTCTGGTATGGACGATGCTGCAGAAGCGGTATGAGACTTTTGGGCAGCGGGAGGGCGCTGAGGTAAATAAGACCTATCTGGACTTTGATCTGGATAAAGCGCTTGGTGATAAATCAGCGATCCTTAAAAAGATAAATCAATGCTTTAAAGCAGCAGAAAAGGAATCAAAGGATTATAAGGAATTCTCGATCAACCACGGGTATTTCCGCCAGTACGATAATGGCGACTGGAGCGGCTCTACTTCTCACACGAATAGATATTTTCATAAAGCAATGAATTTAAAATACACAAAAACAGGTATTAAAATACATGCAGAGCTTACCAAATTTGATAAAAACGACAAGTATATTGTAAAGTATGATATTGATTTGCCGCAAACAAAATACAGTCTTCCGCAGGTTGAACTGGAGAATGAGGGCGAAGCAGAACGGTTTATTAACTCCGTTCTGGATCAGTTTAATCAAGAAGTCCGGAAACTTCCGGATGATATGCGTTCCAATGCTATATTGGAACAGATTCTGACAGAGAAAATTGGCGCAGCATATGATGATATTCTGGATGATAGGAATATTGATAAACTGTTTTTGTGATCTTACAGGGTGAAATATTATTTTTCATATATCTTGTAAGAGGGGCACCAGATGTTGTACAATGGTCCCTACAGGATGTATGGAGGAAAAAGATATGTTTACAGGGTACAATATGGTGGATTTCAGATTTGATCCGACAAAAGAGCAGCTTCCGATCTTAAAAGAGATCGTCACGAAGGTGAAAAAAGTTCTGACCGGCCACGCATACGGGTTTGTCCCGACACAGGTGCTTGGGAAATTTTCCCGTTCGGTGACAACCAAAACACTCCCGCTTCGTATCTATGTATCCGAAGAGGATTTTTTGGCGGTCTGTGCAATCTCCGAGGATTACCTGGATTCCGTTGTACCCTTCAATGTATCAAAGATGATCTATGATACAGAAGAGGAGGGAATTCGCTTTGATCTCTAATACAATCCTGGATATGGAGATGAAAAATCCGTTTGGGGAGACGATGTTAAACAACCCGTTCTCCTATTATTCGGAAGACAACTGGGACTTTCTCAACCGTGTAAATAACAAAGAGATCCCAATGTTCTCCCAGGCGTACAGCATTCTGGCAAATACGATGGAGCAGTTCTACAAAGGGATCTATGTAGAGCTTAAAAAGATGCACCCGGAGATGCCAACAGCCCCGGATTACGAGCTTGGCGGACATCACTTTGACTGCTTTATCAAGCGGATCACACAGGTGATCCCGGTCTCCGGCAGCAAGGAAGGGGTTTATAAGATTCTGGATACTGCCGAGAGGATCCAAAAAGGCTATACGGATGCCAAATACCATAAAAAGTACGAGTATGTGGATTTCGGCACGGATTTTCGCCGGTATGAAGTGCAGCGGGAGCGGCTGTACAAGGCTTTGGACCTGGAACGCCAGAAATACGAGACCAGAGGAGTTCTGGATGAAAAAGCAGATGAAGATGATGATCTGAAATACTATAAATGATCTTACGGCCTGTCATTATTTGGCAGGCTTTTTTCTTATTTTTTCATATAATGATAAATAAAAAAAAGGAGGTTTGTTCGTATGGAAGAAGAAATAAAAGAACCTTTTATTTTCAGTTTGTTTGGCGAAGAATATTCCCGCTACAACGAGGACATGGAGCATGTTCTTCGGGAAAATAATCCAGATGTAGTGGAGCGCCGCACAGATTCTGAAAATAACCTACAGACCTATACGGATTGTTTACACAAAATGATCCGTGAGGATTTGGAGGACAAAGGTTTTACAGCAAATCAGATCGCCGACATTTTGGCCGGCACCGTGGACGAACATACAGCATATCAGACAACAGCATACCTGCTTTCTTTGGAAAAAGATTTTAACAGCAAAGAAGATATGACTGGTTTTTTAAGAAAAAAGTGGCTGGCTCAGGCGGCTATTGATGAGACTATTGACGGACTGTATCAGGAATACGAAACATTACCGGACTATGAAGAAGGAAAGGTGGCAGAGTAAAAATGGCGAAATATTATATCATTCCGAATGGCAAAGATATTATTGCCCAGATTGACGCTCCTGATGCAGAAGGAGCAATGGCGGATTTTGTGATCAGCATGGATACGGACATGAGCGCTTATTTTAGAGCGGTGACTGAGCAGGAATATGATGAGTGGCGCAGAGAACAGGATTCTGAAGCACACGAGAGATTTGTTATCGATTTTATGACCAGTGTTGCTGCTAATGACTTTGGCTACAACGAAGCGGATGCAGCCTGCATCGGAGTAAAAGCCTACTCCATCTATTGTGAAGGCAATGGACAGACCGAGTATGAGTGCATTGAGCAGGCGGTAGAGGAATACGAAGAAGAGTATGGCGGCGGCAGAGAGGGAGAGAAGGAATAAAAATGTCTGATAAAAAGATCGCATTCTCTTATGAATATCAGCATCCCGACTACACCAATCGTCACACTTATTTTATGGACGATAATGGCAGGTTCCTGCTCCGGGCGCTGGATGGCCAGACAGGAAAAGAACTGGAAAACAGTATTCCAAAGGATGCAGCTCTGGATCATATCGCCAGGGTTCTGCAGAAGCTGCCGGATCATCCGCAGTATAAAGTGTTAACCCCGCCGACAGAAGAAGTTTTGGACGAGCTGGATCGCAGAACAGAAGAAGATTTAGGGAGATAAGCTATGGCAAACTGGCAGGCACTGTATTTTGATACAAAAGAAGCGGCTCCGGAGATAAAAGAGATCATCCGGGATACGCTTTTACCGTTCCAAAAGGATGGGTACTCGGTGACCGAGAACTCCATAACAATCTATGCAGCAAACAATATGGAGGCACTATCCAGAGAAAACGACCGTGCTCCGTATAACCAGGCGCTGGAAGAAATCTCCGAAAAGCTTACAGACGGACAATCCGTGACAGCAACCTTCTGTTATGCTCATAAACCGCAATGCGATATCCTGGTAACAAACGAGAGCGTGCAGCTTATCGCCGGCTACAAGATGGTTTTTTCGGATGTGGAAAACCCGGAAGAAGGAATGGAGGAGTATAAGCGATACAACATTGTTCCGCCGGAAGATCTGATTGGCCCTGGGTTGGAGAAAGAGTAAAACGGAATAAATGCTGAGAGAAAGTAGTTTTTGTTTTATATACGACTGCAGAACAGGTAAAAACAACCTGTTCTGTTTTTTTTTTATTTAATTTTTCATATATCATTGAAAAATTATGTTTATGGGAGGATAAAATTATGGCAAATCAGATTAAAGTCGGTGACGACCAGGATCTGCGGGAAGTGCTCCGGATCGCAATGTCGAAACCGCTTGGAACTTTGTTTCTTGACTATAAAGAAGAACCCTTTATCTTGCTGCAGTTTAATGTAGCATCCGGGATTGAGGACCAGAGATACGATATGTATATTCAGCAGTCCGGATACCCCAAGGGGTTAGATATGAAGCGCTATGAAAATGAGAGTGGCCAGGAGGTCTATCAGATGACATTTGATGAGATGATCTCTGCGATCGAAGAGACTGTAAAAGACCAGGACGGGCCGGAGAGATAAGGGACAGCAGCTTTGCTGCGCCCCGAAAGGGCAGCCGCACAGCGGCGCCCCGAAAGGACAGCAGCTTTGCTGCGCCCCGAAAGGACAGCAGCTTTGCTGCGCCCCGGAAAGGAGGTGTACTATGATCGTAAAAGATATTCTGACAGAAGATCAGATCAAGAAATATGGTCTGGATTCAAAAGCTGCAAGCGCAGATGAGACCGAAATCAAGAAAGAACCTGTATTACCTGCACAAAATCCGTTTCTGGATGAATTGATGCAGGATAATGATATGGAAAAATAAAAGTGCCAGGGAAAGGAGAAAAACTATGGCAACAGAGACAGAAAAAGCGTTGGAGAATCTTATAGGGTATGGCAGAGATATACTGGGGGATGCTTCTTCTGCAGCAAGCGGATTAGAAGGGGATCCGAACCATGCTCAGATCGAGGGAGTCAAGGCGGCGATCAATGTCGAGCTCCACAGCGCAAAGGCGATAAAGAATATGATGGAAGATATCGCGGAAATGATCAAAAACGGTGGAGCACAAAAAACGATGCAGACACTGGCAAGAGACCTGAATGTTGGAAGTCAGCCGGTCCGCAGCGCAGGGATTCATTTTGATCAGAATGATCTGGATAACAATCCTGCATCCGTGGTCAATACGATCGTAAACGATCTGATGGAGCGTGCGAAAAATCCGGATATCAGTGTCCGTGAGAGAGCAGATCTGATCGGCACAATGGTATACTCCGCAAAAGAGATCTTTCAGACGCAGGAAGCGGGAACACTGTCGGAAGAGCAGAATTCCATGCTGCAGTCTCTTCGTGAGAACCTCTATGGAGCAATCTTTGAAGCCAGAGAAATGAACGATGCAGAGCTTACCAGAGCTGCTGATATGGATATCGAGGATGCTCTGGCCAGAAATGGCGTCAATGCAAGCAGAATGCCGGAATATCTGCGGAATTCTTTGGAAGAGATGAGCGAGGTAGAGGCCTCGGTTCATCAAGCGACCATCGACTATCAGGATCTCTGCGACGAGATCACCGAGTGCGGAAGCAGGGTAAATGCTCTGGCGATCGCTACCAATTATGGTGTCGAAGAAATGAAGACCGCCGGCGTGGAAGACGACACCATTGACGATTACATCAATTTTAACCGTACAGCAGCAGATCCGGCCAGAAGTATCCAGGATGAACTGGATGCTGCAAGAGCCGCTATGGAGCAGGCAAGAGCAGAATGGCACACTGCGAGACAGAATTATTTCCATGCGGTAGTGGACGCAGCAAAGGATGAAGTATCCAAAGCAAAGACCTCTGTGGTCTACTTCTTCCAAGATGCTGCAAAGAAGGCTGCTACCGCATTCAGCAATGCGGTTATGAATGTCCGTGACCTGATGGATAAGGTAAACGATGCAATCGCAGGTGTGTACAAAAAGTTTCATGATAAGTCCGAAGAGTTTTTGGATACGGTTACCGGCGGTATGCACTCCTGCCAGATGCTGAAGGCAATCGAGCTGGCAGAAAAGAACGACTTGTCTCGTGCGAGCGAAGATGCAAAGAGATTTCTGCGTCTCTACGAACCGTTGATGTATCTTAACCACGCAGAGAGTCTGGAAGATATGAAAGAGTTCTACCAGAACCTGCACGACGAGAACTGGTTTGGAAAGACCAGTCCGTATGAAGATGTGATGAATGGTCTTAACCAGGCAAAGGATTTCGTTGCACAGAAGGCTGGAGAAGCACTTGAGAAGGGTAAGGAAGCTGCCAGCGCCGCAAAAGATTTTGCTGCAGAGAAGATCGAACCGTGTAAAGAAGCTCTCGGAAATGTTGTAGATGCTTTTATGAAGGTTGGACAGAGCGCAGAGATGATCGGCCAGGTAGCTTCCGGTATGGCAATGGACGTTGTGAAGCTTCCGATCACCATCGGCGAGTATACACAGAAGGTTGGTGAAGGCCTGGCAAGAGGTGCAAAAGATCTTCCGAACGAGATCAAGAACTTCAAGAACGACCTGGATGTGGTACGCAAAACGGTTGGTGTAGAGCTGCAGACGGCTGCAGTTGATATTAAGCTGACTTCCATCCAGATGCAGAAGAAATCTCTGGAGAGACAGATCAAGAAGGCAGACCGTGAGGTAGCGAAAGCTGGTATGCTGATCGAGGGTCTGAAGCAGGAGCGTGAAGATCTGCACAACATTATGGCAGAGTTCGGTGATCGTGGTCGTGACCTGGAAAAACAGCGCCATAAGACTTTTGAGCTGGAAGCTGAAAAATCCGAAGCGATCGCAGCTTTAAGCAATAAAGATCATCTGAATGTCTTCGAAAAAGCAAACCTGGCTTATCTGAATTTATACAAGAAAGTCGGAGAAACTATGGTAGCTGCAGAAAATGTCGCTACAGCGGCAAAGAACTTCGGTAGTGAGGCATATACAGCAGCAAAAATGGGTGAATCCCAGAAACGTCTTGGGGAAATTGCAAACGAATTGGTAGCGGCACAGGATAATCTGGCTGCAAAGCAGACCGTGCGTAATAACCTCAATAATAAGCATGTGATCATCATGGGTAAGGAAGCACAGGCAGCGACCCTTTCCCCGATGCAGAATATGGCGCTGGAAGATGCTGTAAAGAGCGGTGTTCCGCAAAGACGGGCTTTGGAGAGTGTCTATAATATGTCCCATAAAGAGCTGAAGAAGACTCCGGAATTCTACAAGATGGCAGATGCCGGAAAAGCAGCGCTGGAATCGATCTGCAAAGACCTTGGTCTGAATGAAAAGGCACTTGGTACCCTGACGAAGGAAGCCGGGTTTACTGAGGATGAGCCGGTCAAGGGCTTCGATGTGCATACACCGGCGTTTACCGCAGCGTATATGTCCGCACAGAAACTTTCTACAGAGGATAAGGCAAAAGTGCTCTTAAATGCTCTGGATGCTGCCCGTCAGACCGACAGTACGATCGCAAAGATGATGCCGATGGAGATGCTTGGTTATGAAAAAGCGGTAGAGTCGATGAAGTATGTGCATACGATGGCAGAGCGTCTGGGCATCGATATGGATGACAAGACTTTGAAGGCTGCATACGGTCGTTCCCAGGAAGTATTTGCTGAGAAACACGCCGGCGTAGATACAAAGGATATCCTGGTATCACACCTGGCCGGTAACGGTGAAGATTTCCGGGGACTGGATGACATCGCACAGAATCTGGCAAACCATGTACACCCTTCCTTTGAGACCGTAAAGAACTTTGTGGAAAGCAAAGCGATGGGAATGTAAAATAGTGAAAAAATAGTGAAGGCGTAAAGGACTGTCCTTGTGGATGGTCCTTTTTCTTGTGTTCTGATCTTATTTCTCATATAATATCGTACGGAGGTGGATTTATGGCAGATGAGATCCGTTCAATCTATGAACATTTAAAGGATGATAAAATGGCGACATTATCGGATTATGCAGGAGCAAAGACCTATGCATTTAAAAGCTCCGGAGTACGGGAAAAGATATTAGAGATCAACCGGGAAGAGAACCGGCTGCCGACAGATCATACGCATATCGGCCTGGAACGCTACTGCTATGCGCAGAGTCCGATCCTTACAGTAGCGGACGCTCTTAAAGTGGTCGGAAAACAGATCTCTCCTTTGGCAAGGGAAGTTCAGATGTGTCTTCTGATGGACGAGAATGCTTTCCCGACGGCATTATATACCTGTGGTGTCGGAGCACAGGGAAAAGTAGAGCTGTTCAGCCGGGAATTCTTAAAAGCACTGATGCTGACCGATGCAAAGAAGGTCCTGCTGGTACATAACCACCCGTTTATGGGATCGGTCTGGGAACAGTTTCACCCGTCGGTAGAGGATTTTCGTGCAGCGCAGCACATGACAGCTTATCTGAAGCTGTATGGCATCGAAGTGATGGATTCTGTGATCGTATCAGAGTATTATGACGAAGAACGTAAGATCAATATTGCAGCGATGTATTCCTTAAAAGAAAAGAAGATCTACGAATTGGGCGTAGAGCCGGAGAACCATTATTACTCCTCCGAGCTGGAACGCATTGCAAACAGTAATCATGCGATGGAATATGACCTGCAGGGGATGCGGGTGACCCATAAGGAAGCCGTTCTGGCACAGGATGGTCTGCATTATACGGAGGAGCGTGACCTATGAGAGCATTGAACGATCAGGAAAAAGCATATCTGGCGGAGAACGACCCGTTCTCTCTTTCCAGGATCCCGGTGATCACGCCGTGTTTTGATTCCGGCGACTACCGCTTTGACCGGGACCAGAAACTGACGATCAAGAAACGGATTGACTACGGTGATATCATTCACCGGGTCCAAAACTGCATTCCGGAGCAGAAAGACGCTCTTGCGATTGCCATGCTTTCTGCTATGGGCAGCATTATCGGAGTAGCTGTTAACGAATATGACTGGGATCAGGAGGACTATCCGGTCAGTCTCCAGGATATCTCCCGTGTCGTGGCGTTATCCGGAGCAGATCAGGTATTGTTCGTCTTTAACCATACAGATTATCACGAACCGCAGGTACGGTCGATCTTTTCTGCAGCAAAAAAGATCTGTATGGATGTGCCGATGGATGACGCAAGGCTGATTGCGATGTATAACTGTATCGGAATGGGACCTAGAGTAAATAATGTAGTAACGATCAATCTGAAGGAAGACACTTCTACAGCGGTACTGCACGAGAAGAATAATGCCTTCTTTATGGTGTCGATCAGAAACGACAAAAAAGGCAGTTTCCAGATTGCAAATGAGGAGATCAGGCGGATCTGGGGGCTTGATGCGATCGACAAACAGCATTTTCTGGATCCGGATCTTACTTTTGATTATACACTCGGCGGGAAATTAAAAGGCGTGGATAAGTCGCATATGGAACGCTGGAAGTTCTATACTTCCAAAGACCAGACTCGGCCGATCTGTTACGAAGACTGGAAACGAAAAGAGATCGCCTGGAGTGCGGAGCTTTTGGTAGATGCCGACCATTCCACACCTGCACCGCATATCTATACACCGGAAATAAAGACCCTGCCGAAGATCACATTTACAGAGAATGATCTGCCACCGGAAGAGCAGAAAGATGATATGCCGGTGTTTGAATTTGGGGATAGTGATGACCGGGATTACGAATGATCCTATATCTTGCGGAAGATGAAAAGTCTTCCGCTTTTTTATACCATATTATGTTAATTTTTCTATTTTTCATATAATAATATCCCGCATGGATTTACGGGATGGTTTTTATAATACAGATCCGTGTCGGAGGAATTTTATGAAGATTGAGAACTGGTTTTCATACGAAGAAGAGAAGCCGGAGCAGTCCGGAGAATATCTGATCCGTATACAAAATAAAAAAGCCGAGCCGTCTTTCTATTTAAAGAAAGGCGAATCTATATTACTGCGATCTACGCCGCCAGATCCTTCCCAGCCGGAGAACCGGCTGTTGTTTGCTTTGAGCCGGCATATGGTTGAAGTAAAGATTACACAGACAGGGTTCTATTTCTGTGAAGAAAAAGAAGATGGAAAAGAACTGATCCGAAAGATACTGGAAAAAGACCTGTATTGGTCCTCCGCTCCAAATAAAAGCCTGCGTTATGCAGAACGCAAACGGATCTTAAAGCAGCATTGGCGGGAAGAGAGTATGTCGGATGATGTTGTGACAAAAGCGATCAGCGACCACATCCGGAGCGAAGAGAAGATCCTGTTTTTACAGAAGAGCGTGGAAAAGACCTTCTCAAATGAGGTGTTTTCCTTTTACGGAGTAACTTACCAGACCAATCCGCTCTATGTAAAGCGTGCTTTTTTAAAAGCACTGAATTACCGCCGGGCAATACGATCTTTGATCAACTTTCCAAAGAAATCATACCTGTCTGCGCTCCTGGCGGATAGTCCGCAGAATTCCATTCCGTTAGAGGACGCTTTAAAGCTTCGGGATGAATTTTGCAAATACCTTTCCGACCAGGGACTGTACTTTGAAGATGTACAGGCAATCTCAGACGCATATTTTATCAATCTGTTCCTGCCGACCAAGAAAGATGTAATCCGGGTATTGTACCGGGATGAGACCGGGAAGAACGATTATGTTTCTAAGAATATGTTTCTGTTAAAAGTGTTTCAGCGATATATGATCATTGATATGGTCCGGATGATGGGCAAAGTATTTTTATCCGGCACCGTACGCAATGACCGGCCATTTGATACACAGGCGCAGCCGACAGACGGGCTTTTGGACAATATCTCTCTGACACAGCTGGCAGCGAATATGGCGATCAGTCGTTTTTCTATATTGGCATTTGAAGAAACATTTAAGAAAGAAATGGGGATAGCGTAAAATGAGCAAGAAAAATACCAAGATAAAAGAAGCGGCAGTATTACAAAAATCGCATACGACAGAGCCTGATGAGGAAACAAAGAAGTCTCTGCACCGCTTCCATATTGCAAATTCCATAGCGTGGATCGTTATGGCATGTACGATCAGTGTCTTACTGATCCTGTATGTGATCTCCCATAAGCAGTATGGGATGCAGGTGATCTGGTATTATGCACCAACATGGATACCGTTTGCTCTGGTGTCTTTCACAGCGATCATCTGCTCAGAGAAGAACTTAAACCGCCTGGAAGCAAAAGAAGAGAGGTAGCGATTATACAAAAGAATAATACCAATTATAAAATAATATAAAAATTCGGAAAAAGTCCTTAATATCATCTCACAACATTCGGTATAATAAAGTTGTGAGATTTTTTTATTTAAAGGAGAGGAACAAAGAAAATGTTGGACTACAGAAGTATGTTGAAGGAGATTTGTGGAAGAAAGGAATATGCCGACCAAAAAGAAGACATCTGTGTGGCTCTGCCGGGGGTATGTATGCAGGAGTTGCGGGAATATCAGGACCGCACCGGCAGACCGGTTGCAGGAAACATCCATATTGGGGGACATACGGATTTTCTCGTATCCATCGCATTAGACTACAGCGATTTGAAGGGCGCTGAGCAGTATGAGTTTATTTTATGGATGATCCGGAATGCGTACGACCTTCTGTTGGGAAGCGAGCGTGTTGGTTCAATAGCACAGTTTTTTGCAATGGCAGAAGAACGGATCGAAAACATTCCGGAAAAATATGCAGCAAACATCCACCGCATAAGAAAGGATTTCCAAAGATGAACCAGATAGGATTTGTTACAACACCAGCCATAAAAGATCTACCGAAGATCAAGACGCCGGCGGATTATCCAGAGCACACCGACCTCTCCATCCTTGGAGATGGTGCGGTATTCCCAGCCAGAATGGAAAATGACAACGGCAACATAATTGTTCTTGGAACAACCGGAAGCGGAAAGACCTGTTCTATTGTGGAGCCAAGAATTCTGCACAGTTATCATACCAGCCTGGTTGTTCCGATCACGAAGCGAAAGTTGGTAAAACAATACACCCCGCTGATGCAGAGCCGGGGATATGAGGTGATCGACTTAAATCTTATATCACCCAAGGATAGTAAGTACGGGTATGATCCGATGAGAACAGCAAGGAATGAAGAAGAGATCTACGATCTGGCTTCGTCGATCATTGGAGGGATGAGTAAGACGATGGAGGGTGG
>JAFXQR010000093.1 GCA_017526985.1 Lachnospiraceae bacterium | reverse complement strand
CTGACCGGCAAGGGTTATATCGCAAGTATGTACAAGCAGTACGGCAAGGTGATCTCTCCCATGGGGTGCCGTGCGTTCCTGTCTCCCTGGTATGAGAGGGGCGGTATGCATCCGGCGGATGACAAGGATGAACCCATCTTTGTAGGTCGTTTCAATATTGGTGCGGTATCCCTGCATCTGCCCATGATCCTGGCCAAAGCACGCCAGGAGAGCAAGGATTTTTATGAGGTGCTGGACTATTATCTGCAGCTGATCCGTAACCTGCATATCCGTACCTATGCTTATCTAGGTGAGATGCGAGCGTCTACGAACCCGCTGGCGTATTGCGAAGGCGGTTTCCTGCATGGGCATCTGGGACTGCATGACAAGATCAAACCGCTGCTCAAATATGCGACGGCATCCTTCGGCATCACGGCTTTGAACGAGCTGCAGATGCTCTATAACAAAAAATCTCTGGTGGAAGACGGACAGTTTGCGCTGGAAGTAATGGAGCACATCAACCAGAAGATCAATGAATTTAAAGAAGCGGACGGCAATTTGTACGCGATCTACGGCACACCGGCCGAGAGTCTGTGCGGCCTGCAGGTAAAGCAGTTCCGGAAGAAATACGGTATCATCGAAGGCGTGTCCGACCGTGAATATGTGAGCAATTCCTTCCACTGCCATGTATCGGAGGCAATCACCCCGATCCAGAAGCAGGATCTGGAGGGGCGTTTCTGGGAGCTGTTGAACGGCGGCAAGATCCAGTATGTAAAGTATCCGATCAGCTACAATACGGATGCGGTACGCACACTGGTACGCCGTGCGATGGAGCTGGGCTTCTATGAGGGTGTAAATTTGAGTCTTTCTTATTGCGATGACTGTGGTCACGAAGAGCTGGAGATGGATGTGTGCCCGAAATGCGGCAGTCGCAACCTGACCAAGATCGACCGCATGAACGGCTATCTTTCCTATTCCCGCGTCCACGGCGAAACCCGATTAAATGACGCGAAGATGGCAGAGATCGCAGAAAGGAAGTCGATGTAATGCGTTACCATAATATTACCCACGATGATATGTTAAACGGTGACGGACTGCGTGTGGTGCTCTGGGTAGCGGGCTGTGATCACTGCTGCAAGGGCTGCCAGAACCCGACAACCTGGGATCCGGAAGGCGGACTTTTGTTTGATGAAGCGGCAAAGCAGGAGATCTTTGAACAGCTGGACAAGAGCTACATCTCCGGCCTGACTTTTTCCGGAGGCGATCCGCTGTTTTCTTCCAACCGTACTGCGGTGCGGCAGCTGGCAGAAGAAGTAAAAACAAAATATCCGGACAAGACCATCTGGCTGTATACCGGTTTTAACTGGGAAGCCGTACAAAACGATCCGGTGATGCAGTATGTGGATGTGCTGGTGGATGGTGAGTTTCAGCAGGAAACCTTTGATGCCAATCTGCTCTGGAAGGGTAGTGCCAACCAGAGAGTCATCGATGTACAGAAGACACTCAAATCCGATGAGCCGGTGCTGTACTGCGGAGACTATGCATAAGATAGGATGATATATTTAGGAGCGAAAAGAGATGCCGAAGATCAGGATCAAATATTTTACGGACAAGATCGATAAGTTGTGCTATATTGACGGAAAATCCGACTGGATCGATCTGCGCTGCGCGGAAGAGATCAAATTAAAACAGGGCGAGTTTAAACTAGTGCCGCTGGGCGTAGGGATGCAGTTGCCCAAGGGCTATGAAGCACATGTGGTGCCCAGGAGTTCGACCTTTAAGAATTTCGGCGTGATCCAGACCAATCACTGCGGTGTCATTGATGAGAGCTATTGCGGAGATAATGACCAGTGGTATATGCCGGTACTGGCCATGCGGGATACCGAGATCCATGTGAATGACCGGATCTGCCAGTTTCGGATCTTTGAACACCAGCCGGTGATCGAATTTGAAGAGGCGGAGCACCTGGATGGCGAGGACCGTGGTGGCTTTGGCAGTACCGGAAAGGCATAAAGTCATAGAAAAACGGAAAAAAGAGCGTAAAACAACAGAAAATGGCTAGGAATAGCCATTTTTTTGTGTTAAAATATTTGTATATATGCCCTTTTACAGATAAGGAAGAAGCGATGGGCAAATTGTTCGCGTGGCTGGACCGCACAGGGGGTGAAACGGTCCGGGACTATGACAATCGAATCAATCATTTGCAGGCATTCCACGCGGGTTATGCCTTTTTGTCGTTGGAGAATTATCACAAGGAGCTTTCGGCATTTGCGGCTTATGCGGTATGGAACGGCGAGTTCAATGAGAAACTGGACGATCCGCTGCCACCGGGTGGTTTTATGCTGCATTGTGATCTGACAACGGCGCAGAAAATTTGTGCGCGGCCGGAAGGTTTTCCGGTATTTGTAAAGCTGTATGCGAAGCGGGGGCATTTGTTTGCAGATGAGATGACGCTGGCGGCGGAAGGGCAGGTCTTTGACTTTTACTTCAACGGCTGTGAAGTGATCCCGCCGGAGCATATGGGCCTGGTATTTGCCGGAGCACGCAAGCCGGAGAATGCGCATTATGATGAATGCGTGCAGGAGAGCAGTACACCGGTGGCCGGGAAGATGCCGGGCGTGACCGGAACGACAGCGGGTTCCTATTCTGGCGGAAAGATGCTGCCGGGCTCCTATTGGCACGGATCTTATTGGAAAGGCTCTTATCCAAAAGGCCGGTATCAGGGTGGCTCTTATCAAAGCGGCAGCTATCGCGGGGGAGCATTTGCGACAGGCAGTTATTGGCAGGGCAGTTCTGCGGGATTCGGATATGCCGGCGGGTTCGGGCTGGGGAGCTACTGGCACGGCAGCTATTGGAGAGGCAGTTATCAGGGCGGTTTTTATCGGAGCCTGTTGCAGGGAAGCTATATCGGCGGCAGTTTTCAGAACTGGTGGCAGTTTTTTGGCGGCAGCTACGCACAGGCGCGTTTTGGCATCGGAAGTTATATGGGCGGCAGCTTCCGGGTATTCTTTGTCGGACAGGGTAGTTTTTGGCAGGAACGATTCGGAACGGGCAGTTTCGGAATGGGCAGCTTCCGGCTTCGGGCATTCCGAAAGGGGAGCTTTTGGAATAACGGCAGCGGGATCACTTTCCTGAGTCTGCAAAAGGAATCGATGCCTCTGGCGGATAACGGCGCAAAAGAAGCGGAGGCTAAGACTGAGACTTCGGAATATGCGGATGTGGAACGCGCACGGCACCGTTATCGTTATATTGAAGAAATGGGATACGGACTGGATCTGATCTAGATCCGGAGTATATATAGGAATATGAATGGTTTTTACTCGCTCTGGTCGGCACCCTGGTTTTTAAAGAAGAGAAACACGGGATTTGTGATGCAGGATTATGACCTGGTTACCCTGCTTTTGTCAGTTGCGGCCTTTGAAAAGTATAACGGGGCCACCAAGCTCTATGCGGATAAAGACGCGATGGCGTTTGTTAAGGAGCGTTCTCTGGAGCGCATCTTTTCACGGGGCGTGGAAGAAATGGAAGTGCCGCAGTGGATTGATCCGGCAGTGTTCTGGGCGGGAGGAAAACTGAAAGCCCTGCAGATGGAAGAACTGCCTTCCGTGATGATCGATACGGATCTGATTATCTGGGAGAATCTGCGTGAGCGGCTGAAGGCGCAGCAGATCGCCGTGATCCACCGCGAAGAACTGCGGCCGCAGATCTATCCGGATCCGCACTCTTTTGCGATGAAAGAAGGCTACCGGTTTCCGGCAGAGTGGGATTTTTCCGTGTGTCCGGCCAACACCGCTATGCTGTATCTGAAGGATGGGGCATTCCGGGATGAATATGTCCGAGAAGCGTTTCGCTTTATGCAGTATCTGCAGCCCACGACGGATAACCTGTGTCCCATGGTGTTTGCGGAGCAGCGCATCATGCCGACCATAGCGCAGGCAAAAGGGATCGGGGTGTATGCTTTTTGCGATCGGATCGAGCAGCTGCGGGAACAGCATACTTTCACGCATCTGTGGGGGCATAAAAATGTGCTGAAGTACAATTATGATGAGCGCCGCAGTTTTCTGCAAAGGTGCATGCGCCGGCTGAAGGCGGAGTTCCCGCAGATGTATGAAGTGGCAGCCGGGCTGGAAGAATTGGAAGATTATGATATTTAAAGATTTCGTTGTTTGAATAGACAGGGGGAAGTAACAGTGCTAAAGGTATCGCACTTAAGGAAAGGATACGGGGAAAAGCAGATCATCAAAGATGTATCCTTTGAAGCGCAGAAAGGAAAGATATACGGTTTTCTGGGGCCGAACGGTGTGGGTAAGTCGACCACGATGAATATGCTCACCGGCTATCTGGCACCCGATGAAGGAAATATACTGATCAATGATATCTCCATGATCAAGGAGCCAAAAAAGGCAAAAAAACAAATCGGCTATCTGCCGGAGCAGCCGCCCTTATATCTGGATATGACGGTGGTGGAATATCTGAACTATGCGGCAGAGCTGAAGGGATTGATCGGAGAGTTTAAGAAAAAAGAAGTGGCACGCGTGATGGATGTAGCAGGACTGGAGTATGTCAAAAAACACCTGCTTCGTCAGATTTCCAAAGGCTATAAACAGCGTGTCGGTCTGGCACAGGCCCTGCTGGCCAACCCTGAGATCATCATCCTGGATGAGCCGTCTTCGGGACTGGATCCGAAGCAGATCGTGGAGATGCGTGAAATGGTACGCCGTCTGGGGGAGGATCATACGGTGATCTTCAGTACCCACATCCTGGCGGAGGTCAGCAACCTGTGTGATCATGTGTTGATCATGTCCGGCGGGGAACTGGTGGCGGACGATACACCGGAGCATCTGCTGGCAAAATACAATGAGCAGCAGCGTCTGAAGCTGGTGCTCAAGGGCAACGCGACAACGGCGGAATATCGCATCAAGCGGATCGAAGAGATCGAATCCCATCGTGTGGTAGCCGAGGACGCGGAGTCCAGCACACTGGAAGTGGTGGCAAAGAAAGGCTGTGACATCAGAGAGACTCTGTCAAAAGCATGTGTCGGAGCGGGATACACCCTGCTGGAACTGGCCAGCAATCGGGTGACCTTAGAGGATGTGTATCTGGAACTGACCAGCGAAAAAACACTGCAGGAGACAGAGGAGGAGGACGAAGATGTGGGCAGTCTTTAAAAAAGAGTGGCTGGGAAACTTCCGGACGCTGACCGGCTGGATCTTCCTGGCAGTGACCATCTTTTTTCTGGGATGGTACTTTAATTATTTTGGTTTGAACAGCGGACTTCCGTATGTATCCTATATCATCAGCGCAGTGCAGTTTATCTTTCTGTTTACACTGCCGCTGCTGACTATGCGGAGTTTTTCGGAGGAACGCAGATACAAGACGGATCAGTTGTTGTTTACGGCACCGGTGGATCTGTGGCAGGTGATCATGGGCAAATATCTCGCTGCAGTGTGCGTGTTTCTGCCGGTGATCCCGGTATTGGCGATTTACCCGCTGGTGCTGGGCATCTACGGTGATGTACCGGTTGCGGAAAATGCGCTGGCGGTCTGCGGATTTCTCTTTTTCGGCCTGGCGGCACTGGCCATAGGTATTTTTATCTCGGCGCTGACCGAAAACCAGATCATCGCGGCAGTATTGACCTTTTTTGTATTACTGCTGAGTGCGATGATACCGGGTATTTCCACCATGATCAGTACGCAGGGCAACCTGTTTACGAAACTGCTGCGGGTGCTGGAACTGACGGGACCGTTTACTTACAGCCTGTATGGCGTGCTGCATTGGCCGTCCTATATTTATTATATTTCCGTGATCCTGATCGCTCTGTTTATGACAGACTATGTACTGACCATGAAACGGTTTCGGGTACGGACCCACGGTGTTTTTGGCGCATTCGGGCATCTGTTGCGGGCCATCGGATTCTTTGCGGTGATCGTAGTGCTCAACGGATTGTGCGCCTCCCTGCCGGCAGAGAAGCAGAGCATCGATATGACCTACAACGGCATCCGTTCCCTTACCGAAGAGGGACACCGGATCGTCGGAGCTTTGCAGCAGAGCGTGGAGATCTATGTGCTCGTGGATCCGGAGCAGAAGGATGAGACACTGGATGCGACGCTGCAGAGGATGCAGGAGGTATCGAGCTATCTGCATGTAGAGTATGTCGATCCGGAGGAAAATCCGTATCTGTACTTATCCTATACGGATGTGGAGCCGGTGCCCAACAGTATGATCGTTGTCAGCGGCAGCAAGAGCCGGGTGATCAATTACTATGACTGCTATCAGGTCAGCTATGATTATTCCTATGATGTGGCCACCGGCAGCTATGTGGCAACGGATTATCAGGTGTCCGGTTACGACGGGGAGGGCCGCATTGTTTCTGCCATCTCCTATGTTACCAGCGCGCATGTGCCGAAGATCTACTGCATCACCGGGCACAGCGAACTGGAACTGGTAGACGAGCTGAAGAGCCGTATCGAAAATGCGTTGTATGAAGTGGAATCCATCAACCTGCTGATGCACGATGAGATCCCGGAGGATGGCGACATCATCTTCATCCTGGGGCCGTTTTCCGACTTTAATCAGGAGGATGCGGAAAAAGTCGAGCGCTTCCTGGAGCAGGGCAAGAGCGCGATCTTTGTAACGGCCTTTACGGATGCCTCGGAGCAGGAGAACTACTACGGGATCCTTGCCGGATATGGCATACAGGTATATCCCGGCGTGGTTTACGAAGATGATGATGCCTATTACAATACGGAACCGGCATTTTTGCTGCCGGAGATCGTGGAATGTGATCTGACGGAAAAGATCTATACGGCGGCACGCACGCGCTT
>JAFXQR010000092.1 GCA_017526985.1 Lachnospiraceae bacterium | reverse complement strand
TGACCAGGAAGTCCATCACAGCGATCATTCTGACCTATGTGTTTTACTTTGTGTTTATTAATGTGACCGCGGTGCCGACGCTGATCATCAATGTTTCCAGGGCGTTCGGCGGATCGTCGGGAAGCACTTCCATTCTGCTGCTGTTTAATCCGGTGGCAGCGATCATTGAGTTGTTTGTGATGATGCTGGGTGGTGAGAATCTGTTTGGAGGATCCGCACTCGGATGGATGAGCGGATGGGTATGGCTGATCGTATCCGGAGTGATCATGTTTGGTTTTTCTCTCTTGTTCCAGGAACTGGCGGCACGCAGGATCGATCCGCTGTTTGGATATGTGAGCAATACGAATAAAAAACAGCTGCCGGGGATGGCTTTGAATACGCAGCAGATGCAGCAACTGGTACCGGCTAACTGGGCACCGCAGCAGATCGAACAGCCGCAGGCGCAGTCAGCCAAACCGGTGCAGGAAATGAACACACCGGTACAGGAGCCGATCGCACCGGTAACAAGTCCGATCGCACCGATACAAGAACCGATCGCACCGGTAACGGATCCGATCGCACCGATACAAGAACCGATCGCACCGGTAACAGATCCCATCGCGCCGGTAACAGATCCGATCGCGCCGATACAGGAGTCGATCGCACCGGTACAGGAACCGATTTCTCCTATACAGACGGCAGAAGCAGTTGAAAGTAAGGAAGCGGTTATGCAGGCGGCAGACTCCGGAGATGACGGGGATGCTTCAAACAACACAGGAGAATAAACTATGGATGAAAAAGCCTATCTCTTAAAATGGATCAAAAAAGTACAGAAACGGATGAATACGGGCATCCTGCTGCGACGCAGCCTGGAGGGACTGTGCGTGGGGCTGTTTATCGGAACGGGAGTTGAGGTATATGCATATCTTAGGCCGTTCTACTATTCCCATGTATGCTCGATCATAGCCGTGGTACTGTCACTCATTGTAGGGATCGTGATCGGTTGCCTGCAGCGGAGGGATATGCGTGCCGCTGCCGGACGGATCGATGGCTTTGGATTAAAAGAGCGCGTGGCTACAGCGCTGGACGGGATTGAAGATGAGGACCGTATGGCACAGTTGCAGCGCAGTGATGCCGTACGCGGATTGTCAAGTGTGGAGTCCAAGATCCGCATACCGCTCAGTATCGGCTGGTATCGTCTGATCAGTCCGGTAATGCTGCTGGTATTGATGGTGCTCTTCTTTATGATGCCCAGCGAAGCAAGAGCTATGGCCAAGGAAAAGCATGAAGTAGAGCGTCAGATCAAAGAGAAGCTCGAAGAGATCGAAGAGGCGATCAAGACCATCGAGGATATTGATGAAGAGTCGCTGACGGATCGTGAGAAAGAACAGCTGCAGAGCATGATGGAGTCACTGCAGTCTTCCTATAACGAGATGGAACAGTCCGAGAGCCTGGAGGATTTTGAACGGGCTAACCAGAAGCTGGATTATCGTTATGACCAAATCGCGGAAGCGCTGAATCAGATGGCGCAGAATGTAGAACAACGGGAAGCTTCCAATCCGCAGGATCCTGCGCAGGCAACTCCGACGCCGACACCTACGCCGACACCGGATCCGAACAATCCGAACCAGAACAACGGAGGTGAAGGCGACGAAAACGAGCAGGGAGATGGCAATTCCGGAGGCAGCAACCAGCAGAATCCGGGCGGTTCCAATTCCACCAGCCAGCAGCTGCAGAATGCCGCGCAGCAGATGAACAGCCATATCAGTACCGGTTCAAACAATCAGAACCTGAATCAGCCGAATGGCGGGAATCAGCCGAACGGCGGAAACCAGCCGGATGGCGGAAACCAGCCGGATGGAGGAAACCAGCCGGATGGAGGAAATCAGCCGGATGGAGGAAACCAGCCGGATGGAGGAAACCAGACCGGAGGCGGAAACCAGCCGGATGGCGGAAACCAGCCGGGTGACGGAAACCAGCCGGGTGACGGAAACCAGCCGGGTGACGGAAACCAGCCGGGTGACGGAAACCAGCCGGGTGGCGGGAATCAGCCAGGTGGCGGGAATCAGCCGGGTGGCGGGAACCAGCCGGGAGGTGGAGGCCAGCCCGGAGGCGGAGGCCAGCCGGGAGGTGACGATGGTAATCCCGGCACCAATGGAGGCGGTGGCGGTGGCGCCGGCCAGGGAAACGGTGGTGGTGGCGCAGGTTCCCATCACGATTATATCAGTCTGCCGAACGCCGATGGAGAGGATGACGATCTGTATGGTATCCGCGGTTCCGGAGATGGTACCGGCTATGCTCGTTACGAGAACGGCCTGGGCTGGGAAGGCAATCACGTAGATTATAACAACGTGATGGGACAATACACGGACCGTGCTTATCAGGGTATCGAGAGCGGACGCTATCCCAGCGGTATGGAAGATGTGATCAAAGAGTACTTTACGTCTTTTAATTAAAACGACAGATAAAAAGTGAAATCAGCGAGAGGGAGAAAACAAAACCATGAATGAGTATGATGTAATGCAACAGAAGTTACTGGCTTGTGAGTTTGAGATCGGACGCGAGATCATCGGCCAGAGAGACGTGATCCGCAGCGTGATGCTTGCGATCTTATCCGGCGGTAATGTACTTTTGGAAGGTATGCCGGGACTGGGCAAAACAAGACTGGTCAATACTATCAGCCATGTACTGAATCTTTCTTTTAAGCGTATCCAGTTTACGCCGGACCTGATGCCGGGGGATATCACGGGTACCAACATCATGGAGCGTAACGAGAGCGGATCGGCCTTCCGTTTTGAAGCAGGTCCCATCTTTGCAAACATCATCCTGGCAGACGAGATCAACCGTGCCACACCAAAGACACAGTCCGCATTGCTGGAGGCTATGCAGGAGCATATCGTAACGGTTGGTAATGTAAGTCACAAGGTGCCGGAACCGTTCTTTGTACTGGCTACCCAGAACCCAATCGAAACGGAGGGTACTTATCCGCTGCCGGAGGCACAGCTGGACCGTTTTATGTTCAAGATCATGGTGCCGTTCCCGACCAAAGAAGAACTGGCAGGTATCGTGGGACTGACCGAATCGGTACAGCAGGGCGCTGCACAGACCGTACTGAACGGGGAAGAGCTGCAGCAGGCGATCCAGATGGCCAAAGAGATCAAGATCGCAGATGCGGTCATGGACTATATCCTGGAGATCATGATGGCAACCCACGGCGGCAATAAGTATGTGAGAGAAGGCGCCAGCCCGCGTGCGGCACAGGCCATCATCCGTGGTGCAAAGGCCAGGGCATTTATGGAAGGCCGTTACAATGTATCTTTTGATGATGTGGATGCCGTGGTACCGGCAGTATTGCGTCACCGTCTGATCTTGTCCTTTGATGCAGTATCGGATGGGGTAAACGAAGATATGGTAGTAGCGGATATTGTGAAGAATGTAAAAGCACAGATGGTGGCACAGAATCATGTTTGATGCGGAGTATTACGGACGGCTGGCGATACTGAAACTGGCCGTGGACAAAAAGAGCAATGCAGCACTTCTCGGCAGCCGTAAATCGGTGCGGAAGGGCAGCAGTGCGGAGTTTTCGGACTTCCGCGAGTATATGCCCGGTGACGATATCCGATCCATCGACTGGAATGCCTACGCGCGTCTGGATCGTCTGTATATCAAGGAATATATGGAGGAGAAAGAAAGTTGCGTCAGCGTTTTTCTGGATCTTTCCAAATCCATGGACTACGGAGAAAAGAAAAAGTCGGAATTGTGCGAGGAACTGGCCGCAGCCATTTCCTATATTGCTCTGATGAATATGGATCATGTGGTGCTTTATGATCTTGCGGATGTGAGCCGCAGACATTCGGCATCCGGCGGACGTGCCGGATATCGGGATATGACGGCCTGGCTGGAGCGACTGGAAGTAGGGGAACCTGCGGACATCATGCGGAGCGTGCAGAATGTCGGACGCATGCAGCCGGGGCTGTCGATCATTATGTCGGATTTTCTGAGCGAGGATTTTGTAGAGGACGACAGTAAGCTGGCGCAGGTGATCAAATATCTGCAGTTTCGCAAACAAAAGGTGGTGCTTCTGCATATTATGGCGCAGGAAGAGCTGGAGATCGATCTGTCGGGGACATTTTACCTGATCGATTCAGAAAATACGGATTCCAAACTGCGTGTGACCATGGACGCCGAATCGGTCAACAGCTATATGGAAAAACTGGAAGAGTTTACCGGCGGCCTGAAACACTGTGCCAAGAAGCTGGGAGCAACCTATCATCTGTGCAGCACCAAGGATCGTTTTGATAAGATCATATTTGAGGAATTACGGGATATCTACGAGTTTTAAGGGAGAAGCAGGGTAAAAGATCATGTCATTTACAAGTCTCTGGCCGCTGGCGTTTTTGGCGGCAATACCGGTCATCATCATATTATATATCTTAAAGCCGAGAGGAAAGGATCTGGAGATCTCATCCAACATCCTTTGGCAGCATCTGTTCAAAAATCGTCAGTCCAAGACTTTTTTTGAAAAGTTCCTGCATGATATTCTGATGTATCTGCAGATCGTGATCATGTGTCTGCTGATATTATCTCTGATGGCACCATTTGTGATGATGCGCTCCAGGACCGGGGCCAGCACAGTGCTGATCATCGATACATCACTTTCTATGCAGCACCGAAATGCGGACGGTAAGACTCGACTGGAAGAGGCCAAAGACGAGGCGCTGGATTTTGTTGGTTCCGCCAGCGGTGAAGTGAGTCTGATCACGGTGGGACAGGAGGCAAGGATCCTGCTGACCAATTGTACCGACCGTAACCGTATGCGGGATGCCATCAACAGTATCAAAGCCACCGATCAGGAAGGCAGCGTGGCGGAAGCCTATCATCTGGCATCCACCATGGAGTGTGACACGGCAACGATCCTGACGGATGGAGAAGGAGTTAAGATCGCTTCGGAATTTGCGGAGAATCTGCACGCGGAAGTGATCGATGTCGGTGAGGCGGTATCCAACCTGTCGTTGGATTATCTGGCCTATTCCGAGACCAATCATGATGTGGCAGCCCGTGTGACCAATTACAGTGACAGCAAGGCCACCTTTGATATCACGCTTTATGATGCGGACGGACAGATCCTGGCCGATCAGGAAAGCACGGTGGAACCCGGCAAGTGCGGATCCGTACTGTTTTCGGATGTACATACCGAGGCCGCTTATCTGCGGGGAGAGATTTCTGCGATCCGTTTTGAAGCAGACGGAAACAGCAAAGACAGCATGAGCCTGGATGATGCGGCTTTTGCCCTCACCAGCCGTGCCGGCGAGACGAAGGGTATCCTGATCAGTCAGGGCAATACTTTTATTGAGCGTGCCTATTATGCGGTGACCGGAGAGGATCTGACCAAGACCTTGTCTGACGGTGCTTTGGCTGCCGGTAATTACAATGTGGTGATCTATGATGCCGGATATGAACCGGTGGGGGCCAAGAGCGGACGCGATGATCGGGAAAACAACGGTCGCAGTACTCTGGATCAGCTGCGTTTTGTGACCAGTGGTGGTAAAGAGACTGCTTCCCATGTGGTAGTGCATGTTTCGGAATCTGAGGTGACATCGGGACTGGGAGATTTTACGCTCGGTGCCAATACGGTGCAGGTGTTTGAAAAACCGGAATGGGCGACCACTTTTATGGAGGTTGATGGTAAGTGTGTCGGCTATTACGGGATCAACGGCGATCACAAGGAAGTGGTAGTCGGTTTTGATGTGCGTGAGACGGATTTTGCGGTGAAGGCGGAATTCCCGGTATTTATCGCGGGTTCCTTGTCCTATCTTTCCAACCGCTCTCTGCTGGCACAGGATCTGTATCAGGTAGGGGATTCGCTGGTCTTTAATCCGTCTGCGGAAGTGGCAACGGATGAGATCATGTTTACAACGGTACCCGCTGTAGGAGATGCGGTACCGGCTCTGATGGCGGATACTACGAAGGCCGGATTGTATCAGATCACAGGCGGGGATAAGAGTGAATATCTGATCCTGAAAGCAGCGTCTGCCGGACATGACGGACGGATCGTAGCGGAAGATATCAAGGGCAGCGGGAGCATGAATGCGGTACGCGCAAGACGCAGCGCGCGCAATTTCCTGCTGATCCTGGCCATCCTTCTATTGGTGGTAGAATGGATCCTGTATGTCCGCAAGATGAATTACAAGAAGAAGTTTTATCTTGTGCTGCGCAGTGTATTGACGGCACTGCTGGTATTATCCCTTCTGGGGCTGCGGGTCCCCAAACCGTCCAATTCGATCACGACGGTCTTTCTGGTGGATCTGTCCGTCAGTGATGAGGCGAATATCAAGGAATTCGATGATTTTATCGATTTCCAGCTGGAGCATATGCCGAAGAACAACCATTACGCGATCGTGACTTTTGGCCGCAATGCCATAGTGGATCAGTTTGTCACGGATCGTGATATGTATATGGGATTTTCCGCCAAGACAGACGAGACTGCGACTAACTATGAGATGGCACTGCAGCGAGCTGCATCTCTGCTCCCGGCAGACGGGGCAGGACGTATCGTGGTGCTGACAGACGGACGCGAGACAGCCGGAAATATAGAGAATGCGGCTTCTGTCTTTTTGTCAGATGACATCGCGCTGGAATCTATCCTGATCACGGCGGAGAGCGGCGAGGATTGCTATGTAAAGGCTGTGGAGATGCCGGAAACGCTACACGCCGGGGAAAGCTATTATATGACGGTTTCCGTGGAAAGCAATTATGAAACGGATGCCCAGGTGGTGCTGACCAGTGGCGGCAAGGAAGTGGCAAGAGAGACGGTACATCTGCAGCGCGGCAACAATGAGTTTGTTTTTGAAGAGAATGTATCCGCAGATGATGTGGAAAGCTACGAAGTGCATGTGGAGGCACCCGGGGATACCTGTGCCGAAAATGATGCCTACAGTGCTTATGCACAGGTAGAAGATGCGCCGAAGGTGCTGGTGCTGAAAGGCAGAAACGAAGGTGGAAACGCATTTGAGACTGTACTGGATGCGGCGCATATCAATGCGGAATTTGCAAGACCGGGCAAGGCACCAAAGACCTTGAATGATCTGCTGCAGTACAAAGCAGTGATCCTGGAGAATGTCTATAAGGATGAACTGCCGGAAGAGTTTTTGGAACAGCTTGAGACCTATGTCAAAGATTATGGCGGCGGCTTTATGGCCTGCGGTGGTGAAGATTCCTTTATGCTGGGCGGCTATAATGACAGCCCCATCGAAACGGTGCTGCCGGTCAATATGGAACTGCGGGGGACGCTGGAGATCCCTTCTACAGCTATTATCATGGTTATCGATCATTCCGGTTCTATGACCAGTTATGCCGGCAACGGAGCTACCTATCTGGATGTTGCTGTGGAAGCAGCAAAGCGTGGTGTGGCCAGCCTGCGTCCGGAAGACCAGGTCGGTATCCTGGCATTTGATGACCGTTTTACATGGGTGCATCATATTTCAGATGCTTCTAATAAGCAGCAGATTGAAAGAGATATCAATTCCATCACAGATGGTGGCGGTACTACGATCATGCCGGCGCTGGAGGAAGCCAGACAGGAATTGGGACGGTGTGATGCCGAGATCCGGCATATCATCCTGCTGACCGATGGTATGGGCGAAACTTATGATTTCTCGCAGGTGACGGACAAGATCAACCGTGATGGTATTACTTTATCCACTGTGGCTGTCGGTGCTTATTCGGATACCGTGCTGATGCAGCAGCTGGCGAACGAGTGCGGTGGTCGTTATTACTTTGCCGATGTGGATACGGATATTCCGAGGATCTTTGCGCAGGAAGTGTATATGGGTGGAGATACCTATATCAAGAACGGTGATTACAGCGTGATCCCGCGTATGAGCCACGACATCATTAACGGACTTTTTACGGAGGGCTGGTTTAACGTGCAGGGCTATGTGGCAGCTTCTCCGAAAACGGGAGCATCGGAACTGCTGGTCAGCGGACAGGACGATCCAATCCTGACCGTATGGCAGTATGGTCTGGGTAAGACAGCGGCATGGAATACCGATGTGGATGGCGGATGGACGGCAGCGTATTCCGGGGAAGAAAACTATGCCGAACTGTGGAAGCGTATCATTGATTTTATCGCCGGTACGCCAAATATCGGTGAGGATTATCTGGAAGTGGAAAGCAAGGACGGACGTACGATGCTGACCTATCATACGGACAACTATTCGGACAGCACCGGTATCAGCGGTCTCTATACGGCACCGGGTGGCGGCAGCGGTAATGTGGAATTTACCACTGCGGAACCAGGCGTATTCACGGCAGAGATCGACAGCCTGGAGACCGGTCTGTACAATATCAATGTGCGCCGCAGTGACGATGAAGAGGTGACCGGTGCATTTACCACTGCTACTGTAGTGCAGTACAGCGATGAGTATCGTTTTGATGTGACGGAGGTGAAATACCGCTCCTTTATTGACCGGTATGGTGAGTGGATCGATCTGGATACCAATGTATGGCGGCCCATTCAGACCAGCCGCAGCGGAAGCTTTGATCTGACCAATATCTTCCTGATCCTGGCCATCCTGCTGTTCCTGGCGGATATCGCGGGGCGGCGCTTTGGCTATGATCCGGTATTTAAGAAACGGAAGAAGAAAGTGAAGGCGGCGGCTGGTGGTGCAGCGGATATGGCGACAGCAGAGATGGCGCCTATGATGGAAGAAGAGGCGCAGGCGGCAGAGCAGAATGTGAAACCGTCAAAGAAGAAAAAAGCAAAACAGCCGAAACCTTCGGATGTGCCGGATCTGGGTGGACTGGATACCTCGCAGCTGCTGAAGAAAAAACAGGACAGAAATATACAGTAAATATTTAGGAATACAAAAATGGCTTTTGACGGAATCACTGTGGCTGCGGTCACGAAAGAACTGAATGATAAACTGACGGGAGGTCGTGTATACAAGATCGCCCAGCCGGAAGAGGATGCGCTGCTGCTCACCATCAAGACACAGAATGGGCAGTATCGTGTGCTCTTGTCAGCGGATGCATCCCTGCCGCTGGTCTATCTGACGGATATCAACAAAACCAGCCCTATGACGGCACCGAATTTTTGCATGGTTATGCGCAAGCACTTGCAAAATGCCCGGATCCTGGGTTTTTCCCAGCCGGGGCTGGAACGCATTCTCCGCATGGATGTGGAGCATTTAAACGAGATGGGGGATTTGTGCCGCAAGACACTGGTCGTCGAGATCATGGGCAAGCACAGCAATATTATCCTGATCGATGAAAAAGATACCATCGTGGACAGCATCAAGCATATTTCCGGTATGGTGAGCTCGGTGCGTGAGGTACTGCCGGGAAGGCCTTATTTCGTGGCGCAGACTGTGGAAAAAGAAGATCCGCTCTTAGCCAGCAGTGAGGATTTTTTGGGTAATCTCCAAGGCAAAAACATGCCGGCTGATCGTGCGCTGATGACCTGCTATATGGGGATCTCGCCGCAGATGGCATCAGAGATCGTACGAAGAGCCGATGTGGATGCGCAGATGGATATCCAGATGCTTATGCAGGATCCGGAGAGCATGAGCAGGCTATGGCAGGCGTTTTCACAGGTCATGCGTTGTGTCAAGATCGGTGAGTTCAGTCCGGTGGT
>JAFXQR010000091.1 GCA_017526985.1 Lachnospiraceae bacterium | reverse complement strand
TTTCCGGTGCCATTGAAAACTCATGCAACTGCTTTTTCTATGAAGTGGGTTACCGCTTGGCAAATGACGGCGCCGGATACAACGATCATGTGGGTATCGAACGCCTGACAACCTATGCAGACTGGTTCGCCCTGAATGAAAAATCCGGTGTGGAGATCACGGAAGCAGAGCCGCAGGTTTCCGACCAGTACCCGGTAGCATCTGCCATCGGACAGGGCACGCATAACTATACCACGGTTGGTCTGGCGCGATATGTTTCCGCAGTAGCAAATAGCGGAACGGTCTACGATCTCACATTGATCCGTGAGATCCGGGATCCGTCCGGTAATCCGGCCTATTATTTTGTACCGCATATCCGAAATGAGATCATACTGGATGACAGCCTTTGGAATGCCATTCATCTGGGTATGCGGCGGGTGATCGAATCCAAAGGATACTTTGATGATCTGGCGATACAAACGGCAGGTAAGACCGGTACGGCCCAGGAAGCTACCAATAAACCAAACCATGCATTATTCGTTGGATATGCGCCGTACGAACATCCCCAGATCGCCATTGCGGTGCGTATCGCAAACGGTTATTCCTCGGATTTTGCGGCACAAGTGGGACATGATTGTTTTCAGTATTACTTTGGATTGGAAGATGAAGAGAGTCTGATCACCGGAACGGCTTCTGAGGCAACAGCGGAATCCGCAGGTGATTAAGGAACGGAGAAACATAACAGAAACTTATGAAACAAAAACTATCGATCAAATATTTTGATTTCCGGCTGCTCGTTTTGCTGTTTTCCATCTCGACCATTGGAATTCTGGCCATCGGCAGCGCCAAGGAAAGTGTACAGATGCGTCAGATCCTGGGGCTTCTGCTTGGCGTATTTTTGATGCTGGTGATCAGTTTCTTTGATTATGGAGTGATCCTCAAATTCTATTGGCTGATCTATCTTGGGAATCTCGGGTTATTGCTGCTGGTCAAGTTTTTCGGTGACAGTTCCAATAACGCACAGCGTTGGATCGAGATCGCCGGGGTACGATTTCAGCCGTCTGAGTCGGCAAAAATATTCTTGATACTTTTTTTTGCACAGTTTATAATGAAACGAAGGGAAAATCTCAACACCATAAAGACAATTTTGGAGATGGTGTTGCTGTTTTTGCCGGTGTTTTACCTGATCTATAAACAACCGGATCTGTCTACCAGTATTATGGTGGTTTTGATCTTTTGTATGGTGTTGTATGTGGGTGGGCTGAGCCATAAGGTGATCTTCGGAACGCTGGCCATAGTTGTGCCGGCGGCTGTGATTGTATTTTTCCTTGTCCTGCAGCCGGATCAGCAACTGATCAATGAATATCAGCAGCGCCGTATTCTGGCATGGCTGCAACCGGATAAGTATTCGCTGACCACGGCTTACCAGCAGCAAAACTCCATCACGGCCATCGGATCCGGTAAGTTGTGGGGAAAAGGCCTGAACAACAATGAAGTGGGATCGGTGAAGAACGGAAATTATATTTCGGAACCGCAAACCGACTTTATTTTTGCCATCATCGGGGAAGAAATGGGCTTTGTAGGAACCTCGACGACAATTATCCTGCTGATGCTGATCGCCGGAGAATGTTATCTGGTGGGAACAAAAGCAAGAGATGTGTCCGGGCGTATCATATGTTTTGGGATGGGCTCGATCATATGTTTTCAAAGCTTCATCAATATCGGCGTTACCACCGGGCTTTTGCCGAATACCGGTCTGCCGCTGCCTTTCGTCAGTTATGGCCTGACGTCGTTAGTCAGTCTCTATATCGGGATGGGATTTGTGCTGAGTGTCGGACTCAGGCGTCCGCAGCCCAGACCCAGCGGGACGATTTCCTTTGCGGAATTGATCCAGGAAGATATGCATGTAGATATTTAATCTGTTAGGGGGTGTTTCCATATGAATATTGCGTTAATTGCACATGATGCAAAAAAGAAGCTGATGCAGAATTTTTGTATCGCTTATCGCGGGATCCTGAGCAAGAATGAAGTTTATGCGACCGGTACGACAGGGCGTCTGATCGAAGAAGTGACCAATCTGACCGTTCATAAATTCCTTGCCGGAAATCTGGGCGGTGAAAAACAGATCGCGATCCAGATCGAACATAATCAGATCGATCTGGTGATCTTTTTGCGCGATCCGTTGAATCCGATGTCTCACGAAGTGGATGCCAACAATCTGCTGCGTCTTTGCGATATGCATAACATACCGTTGGCAACGAATCTGGCAAGTGCAGAGCTGCTGATCAAATCCCTGGAGCGTGGAGAGCTTGAGTGGCGTGAAATGTATAAATAAAAAACTGAAACATGCGCTCGGAATCCTCATGATCACCGGGCTGCTCGGGGGATGCGGCACACAGGAAGTGCCCATACCGTACGGAACGCTGGATGCCAGTACGGATTATGCCCTGACCGCCAATGTGGAGCAGGCACAGGTTCCCCTGTTTGCCGAAAAACTTTGTGCGGCAGTTGCGGATGTTACGGAAAACAGTTCTATTTCGACGGATACCCTGAAAGCAGCATGCGTATACGATATTGACGGATGCAATGTGTTGTATTCTTATCAGGCAAATGAGCGGCTGAGTCCGGCATCTCTGACCAAGATCATGACGGCACTTTTGGTATTGGAAAACTGCCAGAATCTGGATGAGATCATTACCATTGGTGATGTGACGATCCGGGAAGAAGGTGCCCAGAATTTTGGGTTTAAAGAAGGCGATCGTATTACCGTAAGAGATCTGTTGTATGTAACGCTGGTATATTCTGCAAATGACGGAGCGTTGGCACTGGCACAGCATGTGGGCGGCACCGTGGAAGATTTTGCGGAGATGATGAACCAAAAAGCTGCGGAACTGGGGGCAACGCATACACATTTTGTAAATCCCCACGGTCTGACCAATGAGGAGCATTATACCTGCGCGTACGATCTGTATCTGATCTTTCTGGCAGCAACAAAGCAGCCGGAGTTTTTAAAGATCATACAGACGGAGAAGTATTCCTTCAGCTATATCTCCATGGCCAACGGTGAAGTGACAAAGGATATTTCCACGACAAACCAGTATTTTTTGAAAGGTTATGAAGCACCGGATGCCGTTACTGTTGTCGGAGGCAAGACGGGGAGTACCGCGGCGGCAGGAAAATGTATCATCCTGTATCTGAAATCCTTATCCGGGCATCCCTATATCGCAGTGGTCATGGGGGCGGACAGTTTTGATACTTTGTATCATTCCATGACGCAGCTTTGCAATGAAACCATTGATTAAAATATACCGAAATTTATATGTCCGGATGGACAAAATCACCAAGTTTTTCGTGAAATTTGTATAGAAAAACAGTTGTCATGAGCCGGCTTTTAGGCTATAATTATGTTTAGTAAGTAAATTCTTTTTCGGAGGTATTTCACATGATAGAGTTGATTGTAGGCGGTCAGGGTAAAGGCAAAACCGGAAAGATGCTTGAAAAAGTGAATAGTGAGATCAAAGAAGCAAGTGGAAACATTGTTTATCTGGACAAGAACACAAAACACATGTATGAACTGAACAATAAGATCCGTTTGGTGGATGTTTCCGAATACGGATTTACGAGCTGCGATGAGTTTTATGGTTTTATCTGCGGTATCATTTCGCAGGATCATGACTTAGAGCAGCTTTACTTTGACAACTTTAAGAGAATTGCCTGCGTGGATGACAGTGAACTGGAGGAAGTACTGGATAAGTTTGCTGCGCTGAGCGAGGCGCGCAAGATCAAATTCTGCATCAGCATTGCGGCAGAAGAAGTTGTGATCCCGGCAAAATATAAGGAAAACATAATTGTTTCCCTATAAAAAGATTTTTTGGTAAGACATAAAAGTATTGTTCTAAAGGATTTTGAAATGTAATGAGCAGAAGAGAAAACACGACCGGGCTTGTTATGGATGTAAAGTGGAACAGGCGGATAGTTTTCCTTCTGCTTGTTTTTTTGGGCTATCTGATCTATCTGGTCGTTCAGTTATTTAATCGAAAAGATATCTCATCGTATCAGGTACGCGCCGGTTCGCTGGCGATTAATAATGTATATGAGGGCATTGTTTTACGCGAAGAAGAAGTGGTTTCCGGTAACGATTCCGGTTATATTACTTATTTTTCCCGGGAAGGGGAGCATGTCGGTGTAGGGGATTTGGTCTATGCAGTGGACGAAAAAAATGTTCTGAGCGAAATGACGAGCGCTCCTACCGGAGAAAGTTCTCTGTCAGAAGAAGATCTTCGAGACCTTCGTACGGATGTGATCCATTTTGCAGCAGGTTTTTCCGAAAAAGAATTTCATTCTACATACGATTTTCTGTACGATATGGAAGGCAGTCTGCTAAAACTGGCCAATAAAAATGTGTTGGAGAATATCAATACATTGGGGGGGAGTTATTCCGCGGATCTGGTCAAGCTTACCAAGGCGCGCAAACCCGGGTATGTTGTGTATCATACCGACGGTATGGAAAGCATTACCCCGGACAGTCTGACACCGGCACTGTTTGATCAGGCCAATTATGAAAAGGTGCCCTTGGTCAATCATGCGCTGGTGGATCAAAATTCGCCGGTCTATAAGCTGCTGACTTCGGAAAACTGGAGTGTAGCGATACAGGTGGAACCGGAACGCGCTGAGCAGTTAAAAGCGGAAGGTTATGTACGAGTGCGCTTTTTGAAGAACCAGCAGGTGCTTTGGGGGCAGGTGAGTGTTGTGCCCTACGATCAGAATGTCAGCTTTTGTGTGCTGTCCTTTAATAATTCGGTGGTAAATTTCTGCACGGACCGTTTCCTCGAAATTGAGCTGGATGAGAGCAATGAATCCGGACTGAAAATACCCTTATCCTCGATTGTACATAAAGAATTTTTCCTGGTACCGAAAGATTATCTGATCGAACAATCTGAGGATAATACCTGCATATTCCTGCGCAAAACATTTATGGAAGATGGTACTGCGTCCAGTATGCGTATGGCCATTTCGGTGTATTCCGAGGATGAGGATTATTATTTTGTAGACGACAGTCAGCTCAGGATCGGTGATTACCTTCTGAAAGAGCATGATCTGGGAGAATATCCGGTCAGTATGAAGGGCGAACTGGTTGGCGTTTACAATATCAATAAAGGGTATGCGGATTTTCGACAGATCGTTATTCTCTATCAAAACGATGAATATGCCATCGTGAAGTCAAATACAACCTATGGCTTGAATGAATATGACTTTATTGCATTAAATGCCAGCGAACTTACGGATGATGAATTTGTGTTTGAATAAAAAAGATGGGAGGGAAACAATATGAGCATAGGCGGAAATATTGATGCAGTACAGAACCGGATCAACGCAGCTTGTATGCGGGTGGGACGCGATGCTTCCGAGGTAACGCTTTTGTGTGTCAGCAAGACGAAACCGCTGTCGGATCTGCAGGAGGCTTATAAGGCAGGAGCCAGAGTATTTGCAGAAAACAAAGTGCAGGAATTGACGCAGAAGATGCCGGAAATGCCGGAGGATATCGACTGGCATCTGATCGGGCATCTGCAGACCAATAAGGTTAAATACATCATCGGAAAAGTAGCTTTGATCCACAGTGTAGACAGCCTGCATCTGGCGGAAGAGATCAATAAACAGGCAGAGAAGGCCGGTTGTGTGCAGAAGATATTGATCGAGATCAATGTGGCCGGAGAAGATAGTAAATTCGGTACATCGGATATGGAGAAGAATGCGGAACTGATCCGCAATGTTTCAGAACTGCCTAATGTAAAGCTGATGGGGCTGATGACCATAGCGCCTTATGTAGAGGATCCGGAAGAAAACAGAATCTACTTCCGCACACTGAAAGAGTTTTTGTATAGCGATGCTATTCGGGGGTATTTCCCGGAGAGACCGATCTTGTCTATGGGAATGACCGGCGACTTTGAAGTGGCAGTGGAAGAGGGGGCCACCCATGTACGTGTAGGTACCGGCATCTTTGGAGACCGTGATTACGGGATTAAATAAAAGTTGATATAATACAAATATGAATCATGAAGAGTTCTGCGATGTGACGGCAGGGCTCTTTTTATTTTGATCATAATTGAATTTTGAAAAAATATTTTGTGATCAAGCATATATAGAAGAATGTCCTAAAGTTGACATAAATGTAGAGTTTACATAATTAGTATACATAAGAAATTAACATAAAATATATGTGGATAATTTATGTAAACTGCTGAAAGAGTTATAAAATCGGGATTATTTCACAAAATCTTCAAAAAAATGTTGACATAAATACAGAATTGTTTCATAATAATTTCATTGAGTAAGGTTTCCATAATTATTTTATGGGCAAAAAAATAATGAGGAGGAATGATTTCATGGCATGGAATTTAGCTGAAGCATTCAGCAACAGATTTGGCAACAAGGACGATTATGATGAGGATTACTATTTGGATGAGGAAGATGAAGTAGAAGAAGAAAAACCGGCAAAAAAAGCTGCAAAGCCGGCAAAAACTTTTGGCAAGATTTCTGCTTTTTCTTCTAAGAAAGAATATTCATCCGAATCGGAGCAGGAAATCTTCGCGATCCAGCCGACCGCTATGGAAGATCTTCGTCAGATCACAGATAAGTTGTTAGAAGGCAAAAGTGTTATCATCAATACCGAGAGCTGTGATGATGGATTTGCTCGCCGCGTATTTGACTTTGCATGCGGTACTGCTTATGCTTTGAACTGCGCTTTCGGACGCATTTCCTACTCTGCATCCGAGACTTTTGCAGGTATTTATGTGATCACTCCGGAAAATACCAATATTGCCGGTGCATTCCAGGAAAATTTCATGCAGTAATCTGAAAATACATATCTTGAAGTATAAAGCCATCGATTGTCGGTGGCTTTTTTTATACCACAGGTTTAATGACAAAACATAAATACAGTGATATAAATAAAACAACAAATAAATAACGATGAGCTTAAAAATGATATTATAGCTCATCTAATTTCATTATCCGTTTATCTTAGCCACATAAGATAGGCGGATTTTTTTATAAGGAGGTAGAGAGGATGGAAGGTTATATCGGTATTGTAAGGTGTTCGTTTTGCGAGAAAGCCGCGGATCAGGTAAAAAAGATTTTCTATGGTTCAAAAGGCAGCTGCATTTGCAATGAATGTATTCATGCATGTGTGGATATTATGGATCAGGAACTCAATGCAGATCTGTCGAAAGAATTGATCCTCAACAATGGTAAGCCGATCGAAGACAAACTTCTTCGTAAAAATTTACCTTATCTGAAAGAGGTGATCGATATACTGGTATATAGGGATTTTGGTAAGGTATTACCACAGTACGATATGCGCATTGTCCGGTTTGCGAATTCGTCTGTATATAGTTTTTTGATATTTCGGGATGTGTATGATTTTACAGATGAGTTTTTGGATTCGTGTTCCGCACAGTGCTGGAGTGTTGAACTGAATGTGGCCGAAATACATACAAGACCGGGAAAAAGATTTTTCTACATCAATAATGTCAAAAAGCAAAAAAGAGATTTTTGCGTAAATATATCCTGTATAACCAAAAGCACTTGCAGAGACTATGAGATACCGAAATTCCGGGAAAGGGAAGGAAAATATCGATATTGTGTAAAACAAGTTTATGGAGATGATTATAAAAAATATTACGGAGATTATCAAAAAGAAGAATTCTGTGTGAAGTCATCATATGAAGAAGTGATGAAGGACATAAAGAAGAAAAAAATAATATATGCTTTGGTGGATGGCACAGAGATTCCTCTTGATCATATCGGCGAAGTAGGACCGTATATCGTAACACGTTACGGGATGTATTATGAAAAAGACGACAATATCTTTTACCGGGATTGTAAGGGGGAACAAAAGAAAGTATACTCTATGGGTGGGGAGCAGTCGTATATAGCGGTCAAATCGCTCCATATTTCAGGAGACCAACTGATTGTCACATATATATCCAAGATCCGTCAGAACGAATCCATGGCAAAACATTGGGGACACCCCGGATGGTATAGTCAGGAAGAGTTGGATGAACTAGGAGAAAAGGGATTGCTCAATAATCGGCCTTGTTATAACTATTATGGCTATTATGATGGATATGAGATGGAGACAATGGAGTTAGCCATAGGCTTGCCGAGAGAAACTATTTGACAGGATAACCCGGGGATATGATCCTGTATAATAATAGTTGGCACATGGAATCAGGAACCGTGTACTTTTACAGAAATGTTACATAGCTTAACATGTTCATAAAAGTACACGGTACCTATGTCGCGGGGATGTGATCCGCTGTGAGATCGAAGGGATCGGAAGCCTGAAAAATACCATCGGGTAATGCCGGGATCATTTTGGCAGAGGGGTGGTCTCCCAAAAGAAGGAGCTGATTTCCTCCGGTGAATACTTTTTGTGGGCAGCCCACCACCGGATCGTTTCCATAAAGTCACAGACCATATGATTTAACATATAATCGGTCGGAATATCCGAAGAGGCATTTTTCAGACAGTTTCGGAAGAGACGGGTGAGATCTTTCTTAAAGTAGCCCATAAAGATCTCGCCGCTTTCACCGCTTAAAATGCCCGGGAGATATTCCATATGCTCCTGCAGATGATATAGTATATGTGTGGTTTGGGAGCGGATATCATTAACGCATGAGAAATCATGCGTTTTTTCTTTATGCAGCTCTTTCGAAAATACATGGCCGAAAATATCCGTGCAAAAGGCTTTGAGCAGATCGTCTTTGGTCTCGAAATGGCTGTAAAATGTGGTACGGCCGATATCAGCGCGGTCTATGATCTGCTGGATCGTGATCTTTGCATAGTTTTCTTCTTTTAATATTCCGGTAAAAGCATCAAAGATGGCCTGTCTTGTTTTTTTCTGCCGTCGGTCCATAGTTTCCGAACATTTTCTCCTTTTTGTTCCGTAGCGAACGGATTGCGTATTCTGATCATTGCTATTTCTGAAAACAGAAAATAAAATCAGATCTTAGATACCGAACACTAAGTTCGTTATCGGATACATGGTACATAATATACTGCCATTCGTCAAGGAGATAAAAGAATGTTAAAAAACTGGTTGGAAAATGAACCAAAGGAAACGCTTTTTTGCGCGGTAGTTTCCGTGATCTGTTTGGTGCTCAGTATCAGCGGGATATTGAAAGATACGATCCCTGTGGATACGGCCTGGGCAGCGATCGTACTGTGCGGGATTCCGATCCTTACAGGTGCGGTGAAGGGTGTAGTGTTTGAACACGATATCAAGGCAGATCTGCTGGTTTCACTGGCGCTGGTTGCTTCCGTAGCGACCGGGGAATACTTTGCAGCCGGAGAAGTGGCACTGATCATGCAGATCGGTTCCCTGCTGGAAGATTATACATCCGGCAAGGCAAGAGAAAGTATAGAGAAACTGATAAAGATCACACCGCAGCAGGCAAAGGTGCTGCGGGATGGCCGTATGACAGAAGTAGCGGTAGAAGAGGTAAAGGTAGGAGATCTGCTGAGTGTGATCGCAGGCGAAACGATACCGGTGGATGGTACGATCCTGGAAGGTGAGACTACGATCGATCAGTCGGTAATGACCGGAGAAAGTATTCCGGTAGATAAAAAGGCGGGAGATAAAGTGTTCAGCGGGACATTGAATCAGTATGGAACATTCACTATGAAAGCAGATTCGCTGAGCACGGACAGTTCTCTGCAGAGGATGATCAAGCTGGCAGAGGAGGCGGAAGAAAACAAGGCGCCGATCGTTACAGCGGCAGATAAGTGGGCTACATGGCTGGTCATTATAGCTTTGTCCTGTGCAGTCCTTACATGGATCATCACGGGAGAATTTATCAGAGCGGTCACGGTTTTGGTGGTATTCTGTCCGTGCGCCTTTATCCTGGCTACGCCAACGGCTGTTCTGGCTGGGATTGGAAATGCTGCGAAGTACGGGATTATAGTAAGATCCGGCGATGCCTTGGAGAGATTGTCGCGTATCAAAAAGATCGCCTTTGATAAAACAGGAACGCTTACCTGCGGAAAGCCGGGAGTATCCGGAGTATACAGTGTAGATGAACAATACAGTGAGGATGAGATACTGCATCTTACAGCACTTGCAGAACAGCGATCCGAACATCCGCTTGGAAAAGCGATCGTAGAGTATTTCCGGCAGAAGGGCGGAAAAGAGGCGCCCGTGGAGGAGTTTCAGGTGCTGGCCGGACAGGGGATCTCGGCAGTTCTTGACGGGAAACGGATCCTGGCAGGGAAAAAGGAGTTTATGGCTGCGCAGAAGATATCGTTGAACGACACCGAAGACATCAGCGGATCCCTATCGTATGCCGGAGCGACGATCGTATATGTTGCGATGGAGCATAAAGTGATCGGTATGATCGCCTTGAAAGATACCATCCGGGAAGATGCGATAGTAACCGTTGAAAAACTGAAAGCTCTCGGGATCGAACCGATGCTTTTGACGGGAGATAATATGGCGGCAGCTGCAGGGGTGGCAGAGACTGTGGGGATCGTGGATGTTAGGGCGGATCTCCTTCCGGAAGATAAGATGAAGATCCTCAAAGAGCAGGCGGGAGGAAAAGAAGGTATCTGCATGATCGGCGATGGTGTAAACGATGCGCTTGCATTGACGGCAGCCGATGCCGGGATCGCTATGGGCGGGATCGGTTCGGACATTGCGATCGAGTCGGCGGATGCAGTGCTGGTGAGCGATGAGATCCGGCGTCTGCCGTATCTGTTTCGCCTGATGCGGAGCGTTATGAGCAAAGTGAAGATGAATATCATTGCGTCGCTGGTCATCAATCTGTCGGCGGTCATCCTGTCGGCAGCGGGCATACTTACACCGGTTACGGGAGCATTGTGGCATAACTGCGGTTCTGTATTTGTTGTCGTGAATGCAGCACTGCTGCTTCGGATGAAGGACAACTGAGAACCACGGGGACGGACCCGATGGCATTTAGATAGCTAATTCCTAAAAAGTATTATATAATAATAACGCGATAAATCAAAACGAAACAAAATCAGTTCTCGCGTTTACGGCCAAAATCTCGATTTTTGGAAAAGGCAAACAGACAGTCTGGGGAGGCTGTCTACCGGGAATCAGGAACCGTTTACTTTTACAGAAATGTTACATAGCTTAACAAGTTCTTAAAAGTACACGGTACCTATGTCCGCAGGAATTCACCGAGCAATGGCTGAAGCATACCTGAAAAAAGAAAGTGAGAAATAGAGATGAGAAAAGTAATCGGCTTTCATAATCCGGAGGAAGAGTATGGTTATCTGAGTAACTGGTATCTTTCGGATTTTGTGATAAACGGTATTAAGTTTACATCGATGGAGCAGTATATGATGTATCAGAAAGCTGTGGTATTCGGTGATCACAAGATCGCGGAACAAATCATGAGTATATCCGATGTTGCCCGGATAAAGGCTTTGGGACGGAGTGTTTCAAAGTATAAGGATTCCATTTGGAATGGGATGAGGCAGATCCTTATTTACAAAGGACTGGTGGAAAAGTTCAGGCAGAATGATGAACTTCGGGAAGCACTGCTGGGAACCGGCGATGCGATATTGGCCGAATGTGCGGTCCAGGATAAGATCTGGGGGATCGGCTTATCTATGACCGATCCGAATAGAGGAACGATCGATCAGTGGAAAGGCCAGAACCTGCTGGGCTATGCACTGATGCTGGTAAGAGATGAATTAAGGGGAAACTGTGAAAATGAGAAAAAGTGATTTTGGAAAAAAGCGGTGGTAATCCTTACGGCAGCAATGGGCCTGTCTGTTGCGGGATGCGGGGAGAGTGAACCGGTTAATACTGAGACGGTTACTGCGGAACCCGTGGCGGAAGAGATTTCGGAATCGGTGCATACGAGACTTTTAGATTCTTCGGATACATATTTTGAGGATAAAGAATCCTTTACGGCATATATGCATGCATATTGGAACGAATACGAAAAGCAGAGTTCCTGCGCGGTGAAATGGATAGACTTCCTGGGGAATGAAGATTATCTGGAAAGTATTACCGCATCTTACGAGGCATTTGATCCGGAGTGCGGAGAAATCGATGTGATCGATTACGATTATGAGAAGTTCTTTTCCGAATGGTATCAGGATTATGAGTTTGCAGTGGAAACGGCCGCTGAAGGAAATTGAGAAACTGTTTTCGGAGGTCAAACGCGAAAAAGACTTTGTGTTCTATAGCAAACGAGTATAGATTTTTGGGGGTTAAGAAATCGGTGCACGCCGCCGATAATATCTTTGAAGTATATGCTGAAAAGGATTTCAGTGACGGCAATTACATGGAGGTGATCGGTTATGTCTGGTGTATCCGGAATATTTGCGTATCCGCAGATCAATTCATCTTGGAAAAATAAGAATACCGGTTCCGCGCGGAACGGGAAGACGCTGCAGCCGGCGAAAGCGATCACTGCAGAAAAAACGGCTATGCCCATTGCGGCTACGGCATTGGAAACCAAGAATCAGAGCATTCGCGATTATCAGGAGATGCGGCAGAAGGTGCGGGAACTGCATCGAAACGCCGGGCAGAAAACAGGGGAGACAGAACCGAAAAGCCTGATCGAGCAATCCCTGGCCACCGAAGAAGAGAAAGAAGAAAAGGTGGAAAAGCCGGTAAATTATAATTACAAAGAGGTTTCCAACAAGGTACAGCAGGCAAAAACATCCGTTAGTGCAGGACAGGCTTTTTTGGCAGCCAAGAGAAAGACGCTGGAGATCCGGCGTAAGATCGCGGCAAAGGAAGGGGATCCGGAGGAACTCCAGATCGCATTAAACCATGCCAGGAGTATGGAACTGGTTGCCAGAAAGAAGAAAAATCATCTGGAACTGGAAGAGATGGTAGAAAACACGCAGCGCCTGGACGAAGCGAAGGATAATACCGAAGAGGCGGCAGACCGTGTGAAGGGAACCCTGATCAGTGCGGAAGAGGAAGCACTCACAAAGCGGGAAGATGAGATCCTGAAGAATCGCAGTGAGCTGATGGAAGATACGGCGAAGGAACTGCGGGAAAGCGGCGCAGGGAATGTCGATGAAATGCTTTCGGAACTGAACGAGATGCTGGCGGATATGGGCGAAGAGCAGTTGAAAGAGCTGGAAGAAGCGATGGAGATGCTGGAAGATCTGGAATTCCTGGATCCACATATGAGCGAAGAGGAATTGAAAGAGGTCAAGCTCAAACACCGGGCGGCGGAAAGTAAGGCGATCGTCAAAGCCGATACGGATTATCTGAAGTCGATGATCAAACATCAGATGGAAGTCGGCAAGACGATACCGGGGATGAGCACCGGCAGCGCATCTGCAGGAACGGCACCCATCGCAACAGGCTTTTCGATGGCGACAATATCCGCACCGGCCATTGATGTACAAATATAATTAAGTGTCAGAGAGAAAATTTCGCTGGCGTTATCCCCTTGCCTTCCCCTTGAGGGCGCTGTGTGCCTGAAATATTATTGCAAATGAATTGACAAAATAGGAAAAGTGATTTATAGATTTATATATGAACAAGTATTCATATATAGACATATAAGGAGGCGGAATATGTTTTGGGATAGATTTGCAGGTGTCTATGATCTGTTTGAAAATGCATTTAACAGGAAGGTATATCAGGGAACCGGAGAAGCAGTGGCGAAGTATATCGGGGAAACAGATGTGGTGCTGGAATGTGCCTGCGGTACCGGGGCGATCACGAAATATCTGGCACCGAAATGCCTTAAGATCCTGGCAACGGATTTTTCCGCAGGGATGTTAAAACAGGCAAAGAAGAATTGTCGGAACTATGATAATCTGGTGATCCGCAGGGCAGATCTGACGAAGCTGAAGATTGCAGATGAGCGCTTTGACAAAGTGGTTGCCGGAAATGTGATCCATCTGCTTCCGGATCCGAAAGCAGGACTCCGAGAGTTGGAGCGGGTATGTAAAGAGGGCGGAAAGATCATTCTTCCTACATATATCAACCTGAGTAAGCCTTCCAATATGCTGGTCACAAGTGTGATCAATAAACTGGGGGCGGGTTTTCAGAAGCAGTTTGATCTGGAATCCTATAAGCAGTTTTTTGACGAAATAGGATATACAGATGTATACTATGAAGTGGTAGATGGCAGAATGCCCTGTGCAATAGCAGTGATCACAAAGAAAAAAATAAAGTAACAATTCACTTTCTCCCATAAAATGTCCCCGGAGTTTCGGCTCCGGGGATGTTTTTTATGGGAAATAGAATTATTCGTCGATGGTTGACATACTTAAGATGGTTAAGATGCAAGTTTCACCCTCTGCAGTTTCGCCTTTGAGTC
>JAFXQR010000002.1 GCA_017526985.1 Lachnospiraceae bacterium | reverse complement strand
GCCCCGGCTTCCATGTATACTCCGCAGACTTTTGTCCACCTCACCCGCCCTTCGGGCACCCTCCCCTCAAGGGGAGGGCAAGAGTTTTTCGCCACAGCAACGGAGCTCGATAAATACGAATTTATAGAGGAGAAGGATTTATGAAAAAAACAACATACACGAATTATTTAGAACCGTACGGCGTATCAGAAACCGAAGGCAGGGCTCGCTGCGAGGAAATCTTCCAAACCTTGTTCTATGGCCCGGAATCCGAGCGCATCTATCATCCTGCCGGGGAAGATATGGGGTATATGGAAGATACCGGTAACCACGATGCGCGCACCGAAGGTATGAGCTATGGCATGATGATGTGCGTGCAGATGGATAAGAAGGAAGAATTTGACCGCATCTGGAAATGGTCCAAGACCTATATGTATCATGAAGACGGATGGCATGAAGGATACTTTGCCTGGTCCTGCGCGCTGGATGGTAAACGAAACGCTCAGGGCGCTGCACCGGATGGGGAAGAATATTATGCTATGGCGCTGATCTTTGCCGGCAACCGTTGGGGCAATGGCGAAGGTATTTTTGATTATCATGCGGAAGCAAAGAAACTGCTTCACTATATGATCCGTAAGGGCAGTGGGGATCTGCCGGGCAAGCCGATGTTTGATCCAAACAATCATTATATCAAATTTGTAGCGGAACTGGATTTTACGGATCCGTCCTATCATCTGCCGCATTTCTATGAACTGTGTGCAGAGTATGTGGATGCGGAAGATAAAGAATTTTTGTTGCAAGCAGCCAAAGGCAGCCGTGAATACTGGACGAAATGTTGTCATCCGGTGACCGGTCTGTCTCCGGAATACGGTGACTACGATGGTAATCCTCAGATCACGCCAAAGGAAAAATTCGGCGGACGCCACGACTGGTACTATAGCGATGCGTACCGTACCATGATCAATATCGCTTTGGATGCAGCATGGAACGGAGAGACGGAATGGTCAAAGCAGCAGGCGGAACATTTTCTGGCCTTCTTTAACAGTAAACTACAAGACGGCAGCTGGCAGGATGTGTATCTGGTGGACGGCACTAAGCAGGATCAAAAAGTCCTACACCCCTGGGCGGTGATCGCATCCAATGCATCTGCTGCCGTGCTTGCTCCAGAAGCAGCCAAGCCATGGGTACAGCTTTTTCTGGAACGGGGCTTCGCTCCGGTGACCGCCGCTATTATGACAACTGTCTGCACTTCTTTGTATATCTGCTGCTGAGCGGAAACTACAGAGTGTGGTGATTCGCAGGTTTTAAGGAGGAAAAGATATGAATCGATTTCGATTACCGTACCATTTGATCGTGGAAGAAGGCGTATTTGAAGATATCCCGAAGGCGCTGGGAGATGTGTTTCCGAAGATTTCTTCGTATAGGACGGTTGTAGTCACAGAAGAAAATCTGAAGAGTATTTTTGCGGGGATATTGGATGAGATCCAGAAAGATTTTTCCAAGAGTGAATTGTATCTGATCCAAAAAGCGGATTATGATTCGGCAGTGGCGCTGGCAAAGTATATCACGATGAATGATATTAAAACGGTGATCGGTTTTGGCGGCGGTACCGTATTGGATCTGGCGAAGTTTGCTGCATTCGTATCCAAAACGAAATACATCAGCCTTCCAACAACATTATCCAATGATTCGCTGGCATCACCGGTGGCGGTACTGGGGACCGAAGGCCGTGCGCGAAAGAGTTTTCGCTGTACGATACCGGATGCGATCCTGATCGATGTGAATGTGGTGAAGAGTGCACCGGACCGCCAATTGCTGGCAGGCATCGGAGATACCGTATCCAAGTGTACGGCATTGTTTGATTGGAAACTGGCAGCATCCAAAGAAAGAGAAGATGTAGATGATTTCGCCTATATGATCTCTGCGATGGCATTTGATTCCATGTTGCATGCGGAGGGCGCAGAACTTAAGAGTGCAGATTTTATCAAACGCCTGACCTATGCATTGGTGATGGGTGGACTGGCGATGGAGATCGCAGGTAATTCACGCCCGTCTTCCGGATCGGAGCATCTTTTCTGCCACGCTTTGGAAGAGGATTTTGCGGATCTGGTAAATGTACCGCACGGGATCGCAACGGCAATGGGCTCATATCCCGCATGCATTTTCCAGGGACAGGATACGAATAAAGTAGAGCGTATCATCCGACAGTTTGGGATTCCCGTAAAACCTTCTGCATACGGTATTACGGAAGAGATCTTTGTAAAAGCATGGCAGGCATCCGCAGCTACACGCGCGGACCGCTATACGATCCTGAATGAGACAGATCTGAGTGATGCACGACTGGCCGGCATTTATGCGGATATGGAGAAGCGTTTTTGATATCTTGAGGAAGCTATTCCTTCAGCCCCGTTGAGATCTTTTTGATCCACTTGCCACTGCGCAGGCGCAGGAGGCTCCAGAAAGTCTTGATGATCTGGTCGGATTTTAAGCAGACATAGATCCAGAAGGGTGTCCAGTGGAATACATAGCCGGCGAGCAGGCCCAAGGGGATGGAGATGACCCACAGGAAGATGTTGTCTGTGATCATCAGCATCTTGGTGTCGCCGCCGCCGCGCAGTACACCCTTGGTCATAATAGAGTTGGTGGCCTGGAAGATGATGATGAAACTGATGGCGAGCATCAGCTGAACTGCAATTTCGTGGGATTCCGGACTTACCTTGCTGTAGCAGGAGATGATCGGCTCTTTGAAGACCGTGATAAAGGCGGCAGAAACCACGCCCAGATAGAGACCGAGACCAAAGAACAGATGTCCCTGTCGCATCGTCTGTTCTTTCTTGCCGGTACCGAGTGTCTGGCTGGTGACGATGGCGCCGGCCTGGCTGACACCCTGCACCAGGACAGTGCTCAGGCGCTGTGTATCGCCGGTGATCGCATTGGCGGCCACAAATTCCCCGCCCAGATGCCCGATAACCATAGAGACGGTGTTGTTACCAAAGGCCAAGATACCGTCACTGATCAGGACAGGAATGCAGATGCGGATATATTCACTGAGCAGGGATCTGGTATTTATAAACATATCTTTGATGCGGAAGTGTATTTCTTTGTCATAAAGAAAAAGATATCCCACAATGATGGTAGCTTCAAATGTTCTTGCGATCAGCGTACCCAGTGCAGCACCGGCAATCTCCATTCTGGGGGCACCGAAATTTCCGAAGATAAAAATATAATTGGATAACACATTTACAAAGAAAGCGCCAATGGAAACAAACAGCGGGAGCTTTACCTGGCGTACACTGCGCAGAGCAATGGTACTGGTCAAAGATAACCCATGGAAAAAGTAGGTGATCACAGACCAGCGAAAATAGGTAGTGCCCAGTTCAATAATCGCCGCTTCATCGGTATAGGTCTTCATGATCCATCCCGGAATGCAGGCAGTCAGAATAGCAAATACGGAAGCCAGGAGCAGTGTCAACCGCAGCATCAGGGCAACGGTCTGCTTCAGCGCTCTGGAAGCATCGTTTCGGATATCCTCGGGACTGTCAGCCATAATATTATCATTTGCTTCTGTCTCCAGCGTGGCATTTGAACTCTTCATTCCGTAGTATCTGGAAATCAGTACGGAGGCACCCATACCCAGTCCCATACAAAAAATCTGATAGATGGAGATAAACGAGTTTGCCAGGTTGGAGGCAGAAAGGGATTCCTCATTTACATGGCTGACCATGACATTATCCAGCATATTCACGGCAATGGTGATCAGACTCTGCAATGCGATGGGCAACGCTAAGGTAAATACATTACGATAAAAGTGGTTCTGTGTTGAGTCTAATAGTTTATATCTTTTTACGGGTGTTTCCTGGCTCAATGCTTATGCTCCTGTGATTTATTTCTCCATGTTTTCGAACATACACAAATATTTATTATATGCTTTCCATATAATGGTTGCAAGGCGATATTGTCAGATTCGTATTTAGCGAGCTCCCGCCCTTCGCTTCGCTCGGGCCGGGAGCTCGGGGTGGGGGCCGGGCGCCGGTCTGCCGTTACAGCAATCCAGGTTACCTATGCTGCGCCGGGTAGCCATCTATTTTCGGGCCGGACGCAACGCATCTGCCAAGCTAACTGCCAACTGTCTCTAAGCAGTAAGGGCATGCGAGCCAGACGAAAAGCGTGTCTGTCTCGCAACCCTGCCCATACTGCTAAGATCCAGTAGG
>JAFXQR010000090.1 GCA_017526985.1 Lachnospiraceae bacterium | reverse complement strand
CTCATCGCAGCCCAGCACGATATTCATACACTGGATCGCTGCGCCGGATGCCCCCTTGCCCAGGTTATCAAAGCGGCTGGCTACGATCACGCGGTCCGCATTACCGGTCACAAAGATCTCCATACCGTCCCAGCCGGCACATGCATCGGAGAAGAGCGCCCCGCCGGCCTCCACATCCGCACCAAACGGCATCACTTTGATAAACTTTTCATCCTTGTAATACTCTGCCAGATACTCCCAGATCTCTTCCGGTGCCATCTTTTTGGAAAGCAGATCCGTAAACAACGGTACCTGTACGATCATACCGCTGTGATAGTTCGTCGTCATCGGCGAAAACAGAGGCTCCCGGTCGATGCCGGTGATCGCTTTCATCTCCTTTAAGTGCTTGTGGCTCTGTGTCCACGCATACATTCTCGCAGAATCAAACTTTGCCTCACGGCCTTCCTCCTCATAGGCTGCGATCAGCTTTTTGCCGCCCCCGCTGTAGCCGGATACCGCAAAGATCGAGACCGGATAATCCTTCGGCAGGATCCCGCCCTTTACCAGCGGATATGCCAGTCCGATGAACCCACTCGCGTAGCAGCCCGGTACCGCAATGCGCTTGCCTTTTGCGATCGCCTGACGATGCTCAGCCGACAACTCCGGAAAACCGTATGCCCAGCCGGCTTCGGTTCGGTGTGCCGTGGAAGTATCCAGGATCACCGTATCCGGATTGTCACACAATGCCACCGCTTCTCTTGCCGCCGCATCCGGCAGGCACAGGAAGGTGATATCCGAAGCATTGATAAACTTTTTGATCTCCTCCGGATCCTTACGCTTGTCGCTGTCGATCTTTAACAGTTCAATATCATCACGCACCTGAAAACGCTCAAAGATCCGCAGTCCTGTGGTGCCTTCACTTCCGTCGATAAATACTTTTTTCATACTGTCTCTCCTTCTTTTATGCTCCCTGCAGCCCTGTATACAGGCTGTAGTATTTTCCTTTTTCCGCCAGCAGTTCCTCGTGGGTTCCGCGCTCAATGATGCGTCCCTGCTCCAGTACCATGATGCAGTCGGAGTTGCGTACGGTAGAAAGCCGGTGCGCGATCACAAATGTGGTGCGTCCGCTCATCAGACGGTCCATACCCTCCTGTACCAGTTTTTCGGTACGGGTATCGATGGAACTGGTCGCCTCATCCAGGATCAGCACCGGCGGATCCGCGATCGCCGCCCGGGCAATGGCCAGCAGCTGACGTTGCCCCTGGCTTAAGGAGCCGCCGTTTCCGGTCAGCTGTGTATCATAGCCATCCGGCAGACGTGTGATGAAACCGTGGGCATTGGCCAGCTTTGCAGCTGCCTCCACTTCCTCATCCGTGGCATCCAGACGTCCGTAGCGGATGTTCTCGCGCACCGTTCCGGTGAACAGATTGGTCTCCTGCAATACGATCCCCAACGAATGCCGAAGGTCGTCTTTTTTGATCTTGTTGATATTGATGCCGTCATACCGGATCTTGCCATCCTGTATGTCGTAGAAACGATTCAACAGATTGGTAATGGTCGTCTTGCCCGCACCGGTGGAGCCGACAAAAGCGATCTTCTGTCCCGGTTTTGCAAACAGCTTTACATCATGCAATACGATCTTTTCATCGGTATAGCCAAAATCCACGCCGTCAAAGACCACATCACCTTCCAGCGCTTTGTAGGTCGTAGTGCCGTCTGCCTTGTGGTAATGTTTCCACGCCCACAGACCGGTACGCTCTTTGCTCTCGGTCAGTTCCTGCTCCTGCACCGGAACCACGGCGCTCTCATCGGTCCTGCCGCTGTCCACACGCTTGGCATTGACCAGTGTGACATAGCCTTCATCCACTTCCGGTTCCTCGTCCAGCATCTTAAAGATACGGTCTGCGCCGGCTAAGCCCATCACGATCGCATTGAACTGCTGGCTCACCTGGTTGATCGGCATATTAAAGCTCTTGTTAAAGGTCAGGAAACTTGCCAGATCGCCTACGGTCAGCGCATGATATTTGAGCGCCAGGATACCGCCGACCACCGCACACAATACATAGCTGACATTACCGATCTGCATATTCAGAGGTCCCAGCAGATTGACATAGGCATTCGCACGGTTTGCGCTGCCATAGAGCTTTTCATTCAGTTCATCAAAACGCTCCATATTTTCATCTTCGTGATTAAAGACCTTGACTACTTTCTGGCCTTCCATCATCTCTTCAATAAAACCGTTCAGCTGCCCCAATTGTCGCTGCTGCTCGATGAAGTACCGGCTGCTGCCGCCCGCCACCTTTCCGGTGGTAAAAAGCATCACCACGACCATCACCATAGTCGTCGCCGTCAGGGCCGGGCTTAAGATGATCATACTCACCAGAACACTTACGATCGTGATCGCCGAGTTCAAAAGCTGCGGTAAGCTCTGGCTGATCATCTGGCGCAGCGTATCGATATCGTTGGTATATACGGACATGATATCGCCGTGCGCATGGGTATCAAAATAGCGGATCGGCAGTTTTTCCATCTTGGAAAACAGCTCGATACGTAGGTTTTTCAGGGTTCCCTGCGTTACATAGATCATCAGCTTACTCTGCACAAAGGTCGCCAGAATGCCGATCGCATAATAGCCTGCCATCTCCAAGATCGCATGCAATAGCGGCGTGTAATCCGGCTGTGGCTGTCCGATCAGCGGCTCAATATAATCATTGATCAATGTCTTTAAGAACATCGTTCCCTTTACATTCATAAAGACCGAAACGAAGATACAGATGACCACGACCGCCAGATGCAGACCGTAATCCTTGACCGCATAGGAAAACACCCGTGCAAAAATTTTTTCCGGATGATCCAGTTTCGGCTTGGGTCCCATAGCGCGTCCGCGCCCCGGTCCCATCTTGATCTCTTTTGCTTTTTCTTCTGCCATAATGCTGCTCCCTTATCTGTCCGCTGCCGGACCTGCTCCCTCCACCGATACTGCCGGTAAGAAGCCGTTTTCTCTTCCTTAAGAACGGAATGGTTCTCTATTTCGGCTGGTCAAAATCTCCGCCACCCGTCTGGGATTCGTATACTTCCCGATAGATTGCGTTATTTGCAAGCAATTCCTCGTGGGTGCCGAAACCATCCACACGCCCTTCTTCCATGACAATGATGCGGTCGGCATCCTGCACGGAAGTCACACGCTGCGCGATGATCAGTTTGGTCGTCCCCGGGATCTCCTCACGGAATGCCTTGCGGATCTTCGCGTCCGTTGCCGTATCGACCGCCGAGGTGGAATCGTCCAGGATCAGAATCTTGGGCTTTTTCATCAGCGCACGCGCGATGCACAATCTCTGCTTCTGTCCGCCGGATACATTGGTTCCGCCCTGCTCGATACGCGTATTGTATTTTTCCGGCATCTTCTCGATAAATTCATCCGCACACGCCATCCGGCAGGCCCGGATACACTCTTCTTCCGTGGCGTCCGGCTTGCCCCAGCGCAGGTTGTCGATCACCGTTCCGGAAAAGATCACGTTCTTCTGCAGTACCACAGCCACTTCATCACGCAGCGTTTCCAGATCGTATTCCCGCACATCCCTGCCGCCTACTTTCACGCTGCCGTCCGTCACATCATACAGGCGGCTGATCAGATTCACCAGACTGGTTTTGGCACTGCCCGTACCGCCGATGATACCGATGGTCTCACCGCTGTTGATATGCAGGGAGATGTCCTTGAGCACCGGCACGCCATTCCCTTTCTGATAGGAAAAGTCCACCTTTTCAAAATCGATCGATCCGTCCTTTACGGTCTTCACCGCATTGTCCGGATTGGTGATATCGGATTCTTCGTCCAGAACCGCCACGACACGCTCTGCGCTGGCACTGGACAGCGACACCATAACAAAGATCATAGACAGCATCATCAGGCTCATCAGGATATTCATACAGTAGGTCAAAAGACTCATCAGCTGTCCGGTCTCCAGACTGCCGGAATGGATCAGATGTGCGCCGAGCCAGCTGATCAGCAGGATGCAGGCATACACCGTAAACTGCATCAGCGGCGCATTGATGATGACCATGTTTTCTGCCTTGATAAACATACGGTAGATATTCTCCACCGCTGTTTTAAACTTGCCCCGCTCATGCTCTTCACGCACATACGCCTTGACCACGCGGATCGCACTCACATTTTCCTGCACGGAAGCATTCAGTTCATCATAACGCTTAAACACCTCCGAGAAGTAACGCATGGCAAAACGGGCGATCAGGATCAGGCAGAGCGCCAGAAAGATCACCGCGACCAGATAAACACTTGCCACGGTCGGGGAAATCAGAAATGCCGCGATCATGGCAAAGATCATGGAAAACGGCGCACGAAAGCACATCCGCAGGATCATCTGGTATGCATTCTGCAGATTGGTCACATCCGTGGTCAGACGGGTAACCAGTCCCGCCGTGGAAAATTTATCGATATTTGCAAAGGAAAAGGTCTGGATATGATCGAACATAGCCTTGCGCAGATTCTTGGCAAATCCGGTGGATGCTTTTGCCGCAAACACGCCGCCCAGAATACCGGAAGCCAGACCGCACAGGGCCAGCACCAGCATCAGAAGTCCCATCTTAACGATATGGTCCATATCGCCTTTTACGATACCGTCATCCACGATCGATCCCATCAACACCGGGATCGCCACCTCAAAGAT
>JAFXQR010000001.1 GCA_017526985.1 Lachnospiraceae bacterium | reverse complement strand
TTCATCTCCGCCGGCACGATAGATCTCCTGCCCGCGAAATATTTTACGCAATACCTTGGATGCCTTTTTCAACAGCTCGTCCCCCGCCTCATGTCCGTAAGTATCGTTCATCACTTTAAGTCCGTTGACATCCACAAAGACCACACCCACGGAATTGTTCTGCAGATCCTCATCATCCTTATAGGTATCCACACGGTTATTCATCGCGTTGCGGTTCAGCACTCCGGTCAGCAGGTCTGTACGACTCATCCATTCCATATCCTTATACATCTGACGGTTGGCGATCTCCGCCGAAAGGATAAAGGCAGTCGTCCCCAAAATATCTTTGATCTTGCGTGACCTCTCCGCATCAAAATTGGTCGCCCAGATATATCCGAGACGCTTTTCATTATTCTTCAGCTCATAAAGCACCACGCTATTTACCATGGCAGCCTGCAGGGATGCCGCCCACTCCGGCGTCAATTCCTCCAGCGCCCGCATATCATGCTCATCTGATACCACACAGCACTTATCTCCGCCGATCGCCCTGGGCCAGGTCTGTACGATATCATAAAAGTTGTCATCCAGGTAATGTTCCATCGGACGCAGACCGCTTCCGGGTTTGATCGATTCACAAAGTACGGAGCATTTTTTCTTTTCATCATCTACCATCAGGATACAACAGTGGTTGGCATCGCACAACTCACGAATATCTTCGATCACAGTGGTCATGGCATCATCAAAATCGGGAGTCTCCCGCAAACGGATGCAGGTCTTTAAGACATGTTCCGCTGCCCCGGCTGAAGTATTGGCCATCATCGTGGCATCCAGCTGCGGCATCATCTCGTAGGTGAACAAACAGTAGCCGATGTCTTCCCGATCCGAAACAAGAGGGATCACAAAATTGGAAAGCCACGCGTGAAACATCCCGTTCTTGACTTCCACATACAGATGCAGCGGCTGATTCTGTTTAATGCCCTGATAACACAGATTTTCAAAAGTCAGATCCCTGTCGATCACCGTCGTATACAGTGCACCACGCTCAAATTCACAGCCTCTGGCGCGGACCGATTCGATATACAGATCATTCGCTTCCACCAAACGCACATCTCCGTAATCATCTTCCCCTTTTAATTCTACGGAAAGTACTGCAGCAACCTGTGAAAACCCATTTACCAGTTCCTTATAATCCACCATTTTCCCTCTCTCCAAGCAATCTGATCCCGCACGATGTGTTACAAAAAACTCTTTTCGCTCCCCCAAAGATCATCTTATCATAATCCGTGCCTAAAGTCTATGCATTACGGTCTGCCCGCAGGCGGCGCCTTACCCGGTTGATGTGCCGTTCAAAATCGCCACCGTTCAGAAGTTCCGCCAGCACATACTGTTCCAGCAACGGTACCGCGCAGGAATAAAATCCCAGCTTTCGCGTAAAGACTTCCACCAACTGTGTTGGCAGGATCATATACCCCACACGGACCGTAGGCGCGATGGTATGGCTGAAGGTATTCAGATAGATCACGCAGCCTTCCGGTGCCATCCCAAATACCGTATCCTTTGCTCTGGCGCTGAAGGAAAACTCGGAATCAAAGTCATCTTCGATGATATAGCCCTGCCGATCCAGCGCCCAGCGGACATATTCCGAGCGTTTTCCCGCTGTCGCCGTGATACCGCTGGGATAACTGTCATACGGCGTAACATGCAATAACTTCGCACCGGTTTCCTGCAATGCCTCCGTGCGGATCCCGTCCTCTCCCATGGGCAGCGGCTCCACCCGAAGGCCTTCTGCCGCATACACTTTTGCGATCTTTTCATACGAAGGATCTTCGATGGCGATCTTTTTCTCTTCATAAAACAACTGCGCCACCAGACTGTAAAGATACTCGCTGCCGGCACCGATCACGATCTGCCCCGCCGTGATGCGTATACCGCGGCTGCGTGCCAGATAGGCCACCAAAGCCTGTCGCAGCACCATACTGCCTGCATTTTCTTCCTTTACAAACAGATGCTCTCCATAGTCACTGAGTACCCGGCGCACGGTTTTGGCATAGATTGCAAAAGAAAAATCCCGTCCGGTATTGACATAGGCCGGCTGCGCCTGGATCTGCGCCGCACTATCCCGTCGTCCCTCTGCCGCATCCGATGCTTCATGTCTGGCATACAGATCATCTTCACGATAAGAAACAAAGTAACCACTGCGCTCCCTGGCTTCCGCATAGCCCTCCTCCAGCAACAGTTCATACATATGCTCCACCGTGATCAGACTGACATTTGCCTCTGCCGCGATCACACGCTTGGACGGCAATCGCTCTCCGTACGCATATACGCCGGTAGCGATATCACGCCGAAACTGCTCGTAGAGCTGCTGATATGCCGGTTTGGTACTGTCTTCTGCAATCTGATAATTCATAGCCTCTCCATCTGGTCTTATATTTTTATTCATTTTTGGATATTTCAATATAACCAGTATGGGATTATAGTACAGGATAGCATATGCGGAAGTCAAGAGAGATTACGAAGGAGATTAAATTATGAATCAGAAAAAAACGATCAGCGTTCAAAAAATGACACTCACCGCCGTCTTTATGGCGATGACCATCGCATTGTCCACCTTCAGCATCACGGTACCGGGCGGGCACCTGTACTTCTGCGATGCAGCCATCTGCACCGGTGCCATCCTTCTGGGTGATCCCGTTCTGGCCTTTATTATGGGAGGGCTCGGTTCTTTCTTAGGCGACCTGCTCTTTAACCCGCCTTCCATGTTTGTATCCCTGTTTACCCACGGGATCCAGGCTGCTGTGATCGCACTGTGCGCCAGCCGTCTGTTCAAAACCGGTTCCCTGCATGAGAAACATCCGCTGGGTGCCGAGTTCACTGCCCGTCTGATCGGTGTACTGCTGGGTGCCATCATTATGGTAGTAGGTTATACCTTCGGCCGTGCCTTTATCTACAGCACTCGAGAGGCCGCTATCTTAAAGCTCCCGTTTGAGATCGTACAGGCTGCCTTCGGCGCAGTGGTATCGTTAGCCTTGTGCGCACCAGCTTCCTCGATCTCACACGCGTTTCGCAAATATGCAGGTCAACACTGAACGAATGGATCATAATTCAAAAAAAGAACACCGGAAATACTCCGATGTTCTTTTTCTTTTGCACTCCTATTTCATTCCCCTCACTCTTCTGCTGCATGCGCTTTTTCTTTCTCTTTGTAAAGTTCCGTATCCGCTTCGACGATCAATGACCGTATCCCTTTCACTTCCTGCGTATACCGTGCTACGCCAATGCACAAGCTCAATTTATAGCTCAGCAGGATCTTAGCATTCTGATCGGCGAGCTTGGAAAAGATTTCTTCCTTCAATCGCTCCGCTTCCCCGGCTTCTTCCAGTTCCGCTACGAGAGCAAATTCATCTCCACCGTACCTTGCGATCACGATCTTCCGATGCAGTTCCGAACATGCTTCCCGTAACGCATCTGCTGTCATCAGTATCGCCTTGTCTCCTTCCACATGTCCGAAGGTATCATTGATCTGTTTGAACCGGTTCATATCGATCATGAAAAGATAAAGCTTGCCATCCTCCTCATGTTCTTTCATCCCTTCTTCCAGCGCATGCATAAAATGCTTGCGGTTTGCCAGTCCCGTGAGCGGCTCACGGCTGACCTGATCTCCCAGTTCATTCAGATACATGATCAGTACACTCAAGGTAAACGCCATACAATTATACGGAACACGCCAGTAAAACAATTGGAACAAGGCACTAATGGCCGGTATGATCGGAAAGGTTGCGATCACGATATACCGCGCCCGTTCCACATAATTGCGATTTGCCATATACAGTGCATGAAATCCGGCTGACGCCAGATAGGCATATATCACCAGATACTGCAATCCAAACACCGGTCCTCTGGAATACATCATATTCTCGTCGATCCGAAACAGGATACCGGTAAACACATTGATCACCGCAAGTAAAAAATGCGCTACTACCAGGGAACCGGAAAACAAAATACTTTTCCGGCTGCGCATAAGCTTTGCATCACTGAGCGTTCCCATAAAAATAAACCAGAAATATCCCGCCACACTCGCCGACAGGAAATAAACGGTCTTTAACAATATGCTGATCCATCGGATCTGCGGTATTGCCGCACAATCCATAGCATACCAGATCGCATCGGATGCATAAAAGACCATCAGCGTGATCGCCGCCCGCCGGAAACGCCGCTGCGTAGTGGAGATTCCCATTCCCACCTTACAATGCAGCACCAATACCACCAGCAGGAGCACACAAAACAGATTGATCAGTTCATATAATCCCAGATAACTCATCATGATCTTTGTGTCCTCTCCCGAAAGCGGTACACTCTCGTCTCATACGGCCGAAACATACCATGCTCCGCTGCCAGCAGGCTCACCTCCTGATGCGCCCGCTCCCGCAGGGAATCCGCCATGACCTGCGGCCCGTCCGGATAATTACACAACATCAGCTGCCCCTTTCTGTCCGCATAGTTTTCCGGAAAATGTACTTTTACCGGCAATTTTGAAAAAGAGCAGATGATCAGATACCGGATATCCCCCAGTGAGCGTTCATACATATAGATATTCGGATCTTTCGGAAAGTATTCCTTATATTCCCCATAGATTAGTGTCTTTGACTGTTTCCGCAGCGCAAGACATTTCCGGTAAAAGTTCAGGATACTATCCGGATCTTTTTCCTCTGCCGCTACATTGATCTTACGGTAGTTCGGATTCACATAAAACCAAGGCTTTACTTTGGAAAAACCGGCATAGCGCGTAGCATCCCACTGCACCGGCGTACGGGACGAATCCCTGCTGGACAGATGGATGCGTTTCAGTCTGCGCTCGATCGTATCCTTTAAGTGATAACTGTGATAATTATTCTTCGTCGACACATCCACATAATCATCGATGGAGTGCAGACGGATATTGGTCATACCGATCTCCTGCCCCTGGTAGATAAATGGTGTGCCCTGCTGGAACAGAAAACTGGCTGCCAGCATGGTACCGCTCTCTCTCCAATAATGCACACTGCCGTAGCGGCTGATGATGCGCGGATGATCGTGGTTTTCCAGATAAAGGGAACACCAGCCTTTTCCTGCCAGTGCCTTCTGCCACTTCGTAAAAGCCCTCTTCAGCTTGACCAGTGAAAACGGGCGATGCACATACTCGGTATAGATGCAGTCCGCCATCATATGGTCAAAGGAAAACATCATATCCAGTGACTTGGTGGGGCCCGTCAGATACTTCATGGCCGACTGCACCGTTGTCATAGGGCCTTCACCGATCTGGAAGCAGTCGTATTCCTTACATACTTCCCGAAATTCTGCCATATATTCATGAATATGCGGACCATCTTTATAATAGGGCATACCATTCACTGCCGGCAGAAAAGGCAGGCCGTTCGGTAACCCCTCTTTCTTGGAGATGAAATTGATCACATCCTCGCGGAATCCGTCCACGCCCATATCCAGCCAGAAGCGCATGATATTCTTCACTTCTTCACGGACTTTCGGATTGTCCATATTCAGATCCGGTTGTTTCTTCGCAAAAATATGCAGGTAGTACTGCCCCCGCACTTTATCATATTCCCAGGCCTTCCCCTCAAACAGGCTGTCCCAGTTATTCGGCTTATCCCGCCAGATATAATAATCACTGTAGGGATTATCCTTGCCCTTGCGGCTTTCCAGAAACCATGGATGTTCATCCGAAGTGTGATTCACCACCAGATCCATGATCACCTTCAATCCCAAATCGTGTGCTTTGTGCAATACCTTCTTAAACTGCTCCAGTGTACCGTATTCCGGGTGGATATCCCGATAGTCCGAGATATCATAGCCATAGTCCGCATTAGGAGACGGATAGAGCGGCGAGAACCAGATGCCGTCCACCCCCAATGATCTGATATATTCCAGTTTATCATACACACCATACAGATCTCCGATGCCGTCTCCGTTTCCGTCTGCAAAACTGCGCACCCAGATCTGATAAAAGCTCATGCGCTTGTACCAATCGTTATGCCATTCCATTCTGATCAATCCTCGTTATCGTCCTTTTTACCAAAGACATTCTCGCCGATCTCTTTTCCCTTTTCCACCATACGATCGCCGAACTTGTTGATATTGTCGCCAAACTCCACCACCTTCTCCGGCAGTATTTCCCGCATATCTTCTTTCCACTCTTCGTAGTTTTCCTTCATACCGCCGTAGATATTTCGCGGTATATCGAAGACATGCTCCGTTCCTTTTACGATCTTGGACGCTGCTTCCAACAGGAAATCCGAGCTCAGTTTCTTTCGCGGCTCCAAAGTACCATCCAGCACCATCTGGTGCAGTTCTTCATATCTCTGATATGCCGCCCGTGTGCTCTGTTCCCAGGAAATATAGATCTCATCCATGGCATGCTGGCCCACATCACGCATATGCTCCGGATGCTTTGCCAGATCCGCCAGCAGCAATGCCATAGCCGATGCGCTCTCTTCCGTCACAAAACCGTTCCGATCATGCGTGATCCCTTCCGCCGCACAGGAGTCTGCGATCAATACACTGCCCAGCCCGCATGCTGCCGCTTCCCGTACCACGATACCGTTTGTATCATACACCGACGGGAACAAAAACAGATCTGCTCTGGTATTCCATGCACGCAGCCGCTCTCTGTCATGCTCCGGCCCGATAAAGAGCACTTTTCCGACAAACTCTTCCTTTCCGGCCAAGTGTGTGATCTCCTTATTCTCGCCCACAATGTCCATGGCGATCCCGTAATCACGCACCTTATTCTGCATCTCTTCCGCATCCACTCCACCGCCGATGAAGACCATACGATAGTCCACACCATAAGCAGACAATCCCCGCAGCGCATCGATGATCAGCGGCAGACCTTTATACTTCATGATCCTGCCGACAAACAAAAACACCGGCACCCCCACAGGCAGATCAAAGCCTTTGGTCACCTCGGCAACTTTATCCGCATCTACGCGTCCCTTCGGGAAATCCACGCCGTTCATCATTTTACGGCAGGTAAACTCCGGCAATTCCACCATCCGCGCCAGGTCATTTAAGTTCTTTCCTGCACCTTCCGACACCACCCAGATCTCATCGCAGGCAGCAATATTATTGATCATTGCCTTGATGGTCTCCTGTTTTAAAAATCCCTCACCGAACGCCTTTGCGATATCCACATCAAATTTAGTATGGTAGGTAAACACGATCGGCGCGTATTTCTCTTTCACTTCATTCTGCAGGATACGGGCCACATAGGTAGAAGCCGCCGGACAATGGGTATGAATGATATCCGGTGCAAAATCCGCCATCTGCTCCACTTCACGCATGGCCAGGGGATTACCGGTACGATATCCATTGGCGATCTTGGATGTATCCATACTCTTGTAGGCCACCACCTTATACGGATAGCCCTCATACTCGGCCCCGGGATACTTCGGCGTACCCACGATCACATTTGCCCCCAGATCCTGCTGCATGATCCGCCCGTAATTCATCACTACATTTGCCACGCCGTCCAGAACCGGCGGAAAAGAATCATTTAACAAGCATACATTCATTTGTTTTGCCCCTTCCCTGCCCGAAAATATAATCCACTATAAAACACTCTCAGCAAATATAATAGCATAAAAAACGGCTTATCACCATATGACAAGCCGTTTTTATCCCATTTCTTACGCTTATTTTACGATGTTTTTCGCCCAGATTCCGCTACGGACCAGAAGGATGCCCACCACACATTTGATCAGGTCCAGGATCTGAATGGTCAGCAGCATATAAAACACGGACAGCTGCGTAAACCGGCTGAGGACAAAAGCCGTCGGCACCGAAACCGCCCACACAAATACACTGTCAAACAGCATGGTGACCAGCGTATTTCCTCCGGATCGGATCGTGAAATACGATGCGTGCATACATGAAACAGAGGGCATAAAAACACCGGTGATGAAAATAAAACTGGATGCCATCTCCCGAATGGTGTCGGTAGTGTTATACAGCATCGGGAAAAACGGTGCCACCACCAGCATCCCCACGCCAAAGATCACACCGCAGAAAACCGTAAACGCGATCATCTTACGCGCAGTATCTTTCGCCTTATCCATATCTCCACTGCCCAGAATCTGTCCAACCACGATGCCTACCGCTTCTCCCATAGCCAGGAACGCCACACCCAACAGGTTCCAGATCGTAGACTGGATATTCAGTGCTGCCACGGCATCCAGGCTGCGATAAGAATAACTTTGGCTCATCACGGTATTCCCCAACGCCCAGAGTGTCTCATTCGCCATCAGAGGCAGGGATCTCAATATATACTTCTTTATCATGTGACCGGGCACGGTAAAGTGGGTAAACGCCCCAACAATGAAGGGATGCTGCTCCTTATGCGTTTCGGTATAAACCACCAGCACACCCAGTTCCACAAAGCGGGAAATCACCGTCGCGATGGCTGCACCCGCTGCCCCCAATGCCGGCAGCCCGAACAATCCGTAGATCAGCAGCGCATTGCCCGTCAGGTTCACCATGATCGCGATCAGGGATGCGATCATCGGCACCCTGGTCTGTCCGGTATCACGCAGTGTACCGGAATATGCCTGACACAATCCCACCGGGATCAGTCCTGCCAGCATGATATGCATATAGCTCAATCCGATCTCCAGCGTCTCCGCCGCATCTTCCGGAGTACCTTCGCCCTTCAAAAACAAGCTGATCAACGGCTCCGAATAGCGGTAAAACACCAGGATACTCAGCATGCACAAAATGGTATTTGCGATCAGCTTAAAGCGGAAGGTCTCCCGTACGCCTTTCACATCCCCAAGGCCGTGATACTGCGCGGTAAAAATGCCCACACCTGCCGTTGCGCCGAAGATCAGCAAAAAGAACACAAACATCAACTGGTTGGCGATCGCCACCCCCGACAGCGCATTGGTCGCATTCTCCCCCACCCTGCCGATCATCAGGTTATCCAGCAAGCTCACAAAATTGGAGATGCCGTTCTGCACCATGATCGGTACGGCGATGGTCAGCACCATCTTATAAAATGCTTTATCTCCGATATATTTGCTTTTCTGTAATTTTGCAGTCATAAGGGGCATTTTACCAAATCCCGCAGACTTTGTCAAAGAAAAGCCGGGATATCCCGACTTTTCGTAAGTGTTTCATTATTTTGCTAAATCTACATGCTGCACCGTACCGACAGTACCGTTTTCATACAGAAATACGCCAGTCTTTCGTATACGCCCGTTCAACGCATTTTCGTCAAGTGATCGCAAGTCAAAATCTGTAGACGCATTTGCGAGACAGATGGCGCCGACTCCTTTTTCTTTTAGGCGATATAGTTTTTGTTTACCGTCTGTATCGGTCACCCAGATTTTCAGTTTCTCAAAGACAGGATCTGCCTCATCGATCCAGCCGTTGCCATCGGAATCGTACTTTGCCAGGTCCGCAAATCCGTCGCCGCTTTTGGTTCCGAACAATTCACTACCGTTATTGATCACGCCATCTCCGTTTTGATCCAGCGCAAGGAAACCGCTGCCGGAGGATAGTCGCGATATACTGTCTTCTTCTCCGTCCGCATCCAGATCAAAATAGAATATCTGATCCGATACCTCTGCGATATTGTCGTTTAGGTTGATGACCAGCGGATCGCACAACGATAATACCGGCGCTGCTGTGATCGTATGCGTCTTTTCATAATACTCCGCAAAACGCCGGCTCATTTCCAGCGATACATTGAAGTCAATCTCCCTGCCATCTTCCGTGACTACTTTGCCGCTTGTCTGAAACTGCGTATCTTCGCGCTCTTCATGAGCATAGTACTCCGAATAAGAAAAGGATAGCTGTCCGCTTGCATTGTATCCTGCCACAGACATTCCGCCGGGATGATAGCCGCCTTTTTCCTGCGTACCGTAGAAGATCGCGTGAAGCCTCTGCAATATATAATACAGCGTCTGTTGCCGTATGGTTTCAATGGATGCCGCCTCGGATGTCGAAACCTTACTGTCCGTTTTCGAAACTGTTCCGGCCCGGTTTTGAATGCCGCCTTTCCTGGTACCGCCCAGTTGGACTGACGAATCCAAACCTTTTCGTTTGGCCCTTCCGTTCAGCATCTCCCGAAAAGATGGTGTTCCTTCATTCGACATAGTTCCCTGCTGCGCCCAGCCCAAAACCGTCCGGCTGCCCTGCTCCGTTGTGGTCCGGTACTGCCGCGCCGATTCCATCGTCACCCGACTGTTTCTGATGATCATATTGACCCCCTTATCCTCATGACCACCTTTCTTTTCCGTTCGCTCCGTCTCCCGTCATGAAAAAAATAATGGTTCCGACAGGATCTCCCTATCCGGTCCGTCCCATCATTTCTGTGCCCATGATCATCTTGTATTTAATTTTCAATTTTATAGCAACCGTTGCTGATATGTATATCGACTGTATACACCTTAGAATTTATAGTCTGTTTTCCAAACAAAAACTGCCGGAGCTTATTTTCTCCGACAGTCTAATTTACTTTCCTTTAATTTCAATCCGATCTAATATACCCTGGACACCGACATTCTGATGTGTCAGATACATACGCGTGACATCTTCGATAAAGACTTTCTCCGCTCCGGTCTTTTTCTGAATGCGTTCCAGACTAAGACCTTTATCTATATACTTCATGATCTTTGAGACCAGTTCGTACTTATCCTTTATCTGCGCAGAAGATACTTCCGAAGTATTTGTCTGAGTATCATCCCCCTCCGAATTCTCTGACAATACCGCCGTCTTTGCGTGACCGTAATAAACGATCTTGGGTTTTCGCGCCAGCAGTTTCTCCCAGCTCTCACCAATCTGTGTTCCCTTATGCAGTTCCAGTTCATAGAGCGGATTCAGATCTCCCACAAACAGTTCGCCGCTATCCAGCAGTAAAGAAACACTGTCATCACTGTGCCCGGGCGTAGAAAGGATCTCGCCATCGATACCGATCTCTTTTAAGAAAGATCTGCTTTCATTACATTTCACAATCTTTACTTTGCTATCATCAATCGGAAAGAAACGGGTCTTATTATCTTTTGCAAAGATCGCATCTGCTGAATGCACAAAATCTTTCTGTACATCCATGGCCATAATAGTTGCTCCCTTCGATGCGATCTCCTGCGCGATACCGCAATGGTCCGGATGGAAATGTGAGATCAGGATGTGATCGATCTCCTGCACCGGAATGCCATACTGTCCCATACTTTGACAAAACATCGGAAATGTCCCGGCCCACCCGGTATCTAATAACAGCTTTCCTTTACTGCCCTCAATCAGGTAAGTATTGGTATTCGAATATCTCAACTCATAGATCTTACTCATTTTTTCTTTCCTTTAGATTTTTACCAGCATTTTCTTTAACAATCCTATTGTATTTTTTCAGATTCGGTTTGTCTCCCTCGATTTCAAAAGCAGGATTATAGATCTTACACCGTTCACAGATCAGCTCCACTTCTTTTTCAATCTCTTCCGTGTACTCACTAACACTAAAGATTGTCAGATGATAACCGGTGGTAGAATCTGCAACATAGCTCCACTTTGGATCATACCCCCATCCACCTGTTTTCTCATCCTTCACCGGAAATGTTACATTAACAATCCGGATCCTCCGGATCTCATCATAACGGATCACAGCCACTCGATTATCTTTCATCCCCCCATGGAGTCCGATCAGGATACCCGGAGCAAGCAATACCTGCAGATTCGGAAGCAAAAGGGTCTCCGGCGCATTGGCCCGTGTGTCCACTTCCTGCCTGCAGACCGTACTGCCACCACACTCCGGAGAAAGGATCTTGTACAAATCTTCCAGCATTCCGTCTTTCATAAATAAAAGCATTACATATACAACCAACCCTGTAATTCCCAAAATCAAGCTTAAAGTATGCTCTTCATATAATATCTTCCAAAAACCGGGATGGTAAATTTTCGCCTTATCTTTAAGTACATCGATTGTGGAAATAATCAATGAATAATAGAGAAAAAACAACAGAACGACCGCCGAATAAAAAGCCCCTCTCCGCCAGCGTTTCAAAGGTTCTCTTTCTCTTTCCCGTAAATAGGTATTTGTGTATCGATAAAACATGCTCATTTGCTTTCCCTTGTTTTTTATCTTCTGCGTTCAATTCCGCGTTCTTTATAGTGCTTTTCTTTTTCGGCATACATATCCGCATCCGCAACATGCTCCAGATCATCCACCGATGCATCCGGCTGATCTTTATGTGCTGCATAGCCGACTGACATGGTTACCTCATCCGTGTAGATTCCATGCCACTCTTTTGCTTTCTGTTTGATCTCATCACGCAACTTCTCCGGATCATCAATATGAACCACTGCCATAAATTCATCTCCTCCGGTCCGGTATACTTTTCCCTTTTTCCCGACGGACAGAGCAAGACAATCTGCCGCTCCCTTGATCAGTTCATCTCCGGCAGCATGTCCCTTGGTATCATTCACGGTCTTTAATCCGTTCACATCAATCGAGAACAAAACAAAATCATCCGCCAGTACACCTTCTCTTATTTCACGCAGATCTTCATCATAGCATCTTCGATTATACAGTCTTGTCATTTCATCCGTCATCGAGATCCGGATCAGATATTCCTCGCGCCGTTTCTCATCATCCACATTTCTGGTGGTGTAGATCACTGTATTGGGAATACCGTCCGGAGTAGATTCTACTGTAATGTATTGCGCCCGAAACCACCCGGAAACCACATCAATAAAGTCCGCACTGATCAGTTTCTTGTTTGCTAGACGCGCTCTCAGCGTTTTAATATTTGTGTATGTCAGGAAATCCTCCGTCTGATCCGGCATGATCTGATTCCTGATGCGCTGGTTCATAAGTGTATGCGTCTGCGCCGTCATGTCAATCCCGTGTTTTTTATGCGCCTCATCGCGAAGGGATGTTTCCGTATTATTCACAAAATCGATCAGGTTTACATTATCATAGATCTCTGCCATAGAATCCAAAAGATCCATTTTCTCCTGCATACTCCGTTCCTGTTCCCGGATCTTGGTATATTGGCTGAACAACTTTTTAAAATACTCCAGCGTCAGTTTCCCGATGATATACCCGGAGGCAAACATAATGATCGTCTCAATGGTATAACCACTCATCACATCTGCAAAATACGCTTTAATGCTGTCGTGATCCGTTCTTATGTTCAGATAATACGGAGCAGTTACCAAAGTGGTAGTAAACATCATCAGATAATTGAGAATAACCGCATAGAAATAGATTCCTTTATTACAAAACAGCAGACTCAGCATCGGGACCAGAAACCATGTGAGATGAATGCTTACATGCGAGCAGGACATATACACGATCAAAGCATCCAGTGCCGAAAGCACAAACAAACATGTTACCGTTGAACTCGGGATCTTCTTCTGTAAGAACATATGGATCGTAGCCAGGATCACTACGATCACCGAGATACTGATACAGGTTGTATAACTGATATCGTGATAGATCCCGCCCTTTACGCCGGCTGCGATCGCCGGCCCGGTGATCACAAAAAACCACAGCACACGATTCAGGTATTTGTTTACCTTGATCCGATTATCATGTAAAAATGCTTCGTATCCGTCTGACAAACGATTCTCCATATTGATCACCTCTTTTTGATCCCTTCCAAAACCAGTATTGCCGTTTCGTTATCCGGAAAGGCCGCGATCTGTTCCGGTTTCGTTGCATCCAGCTCCATCACTCTATATTTTTTATTTTCCGCATAATACTTTTTTCGGATTGCAAGTACCTCCGGAAAATCATTCATACATCCGCCCCCATTTGTTATTCTGTAGCATTCCACCCGTTCATCATACTGCGATAATATCTTCCGTACAAGTTGCGCTTATGCTCGTATTTGTTGCATTCTATATAAAAGATAACTGTTCATTCTCGATCGTCACTTCCAATGGAACAGGATCTGTGCGAAGTACTTCCCGATAATCTTCCGAAAACCATTCCTCCATCTGCTCTCCCGGAACGATAAACGGCATCCGGTCGTGAACCCTGCACATCTCACCGGCAGCCTGGCGGGTAATGATCACAAACCGTTCCTGCCCATCGCGGATCCCGTAAAAACCGGCAAAATAGATCAGCTCCTTCTCCGGTTGACGGATTGTCGCTTTCTGTTTTTCCCGGTCCCATTCGTAAAAACCGCTGGCCGGGATCAGACATCGTCTCCGCATCACATCCTCACAGAACATCGGCTTCTCGTGCAGTGTCTCCGCTCTGGCATTGATCACCAGTCCGCCGGTATTTTGGGAAGGATACCCCCAAGGCAGCAATCCACCTTCCAGTCCGCTGCCACCTTTTCGAAGGATCAATGCCCGTTCCGTCGGTCGGATATCGCCAGTATATGCTTCGTAATCTGCCGGTATCAGAAACGCCGGCAAATTATCATACATTTTATGTTTGATATAATATCGTCCACACATCACTTTTTCACTATCCGATACATCTGTTATGAAAATACGCGATACTGTCACACAAAATCATGTCGGATAAACTTTCCTGCACGAATCAAGTTCCGCACTTTCCGTTTCCGAAAAATAAATCTCCGCAGTTTCCGAAAGATCATTATCCGCAAATTTTTCTTCTTAGATCAGCCGGATCACCTGTTTCACGCATTCCGTTGCATCTGCGGTTTCAAGCCAGATTCCATCATATCCTATTACCCACTCTCATTTTTTCTTCTGTCTGTATTCTTCAATCCTCTGCCCGATCGTATTGTAGTCCCTCTCAAACAATTCCTCATACGCCTGTGGCCACAGAATTTCTCCGGGCACCCGCTCTAACAATGTTTCCTGCACAAACTGCTTGCTTTTATTTCGGTATTTCGGGAGCTTATTCCTTGCCAATAAATTATTTAGTTCCGGTCTCCACAATAATGTGATCTTTCGTTTGTCTTTCACTCTGGGATTTTCCGTGGCATTCCGCATAATATAAAAATCCACTCTTCCCTTTTCATCCAGTTCCACGGTGATGATCCCCCACCAGTCCGGCACATGCTCCTTGACATGCGCTGCGTGTTTCGTTCCCACTACGATAATGTTCCGGTCAAAAAACCAGTTGTAGTATTTCACCTGCTTCGCCAGCCGTGTATAGGTGTCCGCATCACTTTTGATCTCGATACCATACAACAGCGCAGGCGTGATCATTACCACATCCGCCCGAACATTTGCAGTCTGCTTTTCTTCCAGGATACGGCTCTTTCCGAAAGTTTCTTCCAGAAAATCAAACAACGGTTCCCGGATATCTTTATCATAAAGCGTTTCTTTGTCCGACATTATTTCATATCATCCTGCGTATAAATATCGATCCGCTCCCCCCACAAAGTCTGCCTATTCATTGTCTTGCCAGAAATTCTGCCGGAGTAAATGCCACTACTTCACTCTTTGTGAAATCCCTGACATTTCTGGTAATGATGTGATTCGCATGAATCCGTCTGGCCGTCGCCGCTTGTATGGCATCCTCAAAATCATTCCACTGCATATCCGCAGCTGCATTTATATCTGCTACATTCAAATCTTCAAATGTAAAGATCAGCGAAAGCTTTTTCAGCACTTCATTTATTTTTTCTGCATCCAGTTCCTTTCGCATCACATAAACCAGATTCGCAAATGTCAGAGCGGAAACATATCCCTGTACCAGATCCGTCTCACACATTTTCCAGATTTTCGCCGAATCTTCATAGTATGGTTCTTTTTTCTGAAGAACATCGAGAAGAATGTTTCCATCAATCAGTAATTTCATACCGCTCCCTCAGCCCTTCTTCCTTCGCCTGATCCGTATCCATATCTCCCTTAAGAATCCCTGTAAGCGAATCCGTCAGGTAAGATACCGCCATATCCCGAGGTATAAACCTTCCTACTTCTTTCCCGTTCCTTGTGACTATGACTTCTTTGCCGCTCTGTACCAGAGCAAGATATCGTCCAAAATTGTTCTGCATCTCTGTTGCCGTGGCAGTTGCTGTATTTCCTAACATAGTATCACCTCGCTTTCATGTTAGCTAATTATATTATACATTATCTTAGCTAATTCGCAAGCATTATCCAATGTCAACTATCTATTTTTGGAGGTTGACAATTCAGATATCTTTATGCTATTATCTCATCGACACAAGAAAGGGGACTAAGGATAATGACTAATTCTACTAAGACACAACAAATACATCCCGCCGGGAAGGCATCTGCTTTCCGCACCATTGACATTGCTTACATCGCCATCGGGGTCGCCCTGCTGGCCGTCTGCTCCTGGATCAGCATTCCGACTCCCATTACGGTTCCGTTCACGCTGCAGACCTTTGCCGTATTTTTTATCTGCTATCTGCTGGGCGGATCTCGCGGAACCATGACCATACTCGTCTATCTGCTGCTTGGTGCCGCCGGTGCACCGGTATTTGCGGAAATGAGCGGTGGTTTCAGTGTACTGCTCCGTCCTACGGGTGGCTACCTGATCGGCTTTCTGTTTTCCGCATTACTGATGTGGTTTTTTGAGCGTTTTGTAGGGAAGAAATTGTGGATATACGGCGTTTCCATGGTCCTGGCCCTGATCGTCTGCTACACCTTCGGCACACTATGGTTCGTACATGTATATGTCGGTGAAGATGGCAGTTCCATAGGTACACTGACTGCTCTGTCCTGGTGTGTTCTGCCCTACCTGCTGCCGGACGCAGTCAAGATCGCGCTGGCTCTTACACTGGGCAGCAACAAAGCACTGCGCCGTGTCATCAACGCCGGAGCCCGGAATTGATCCGCCTGCGTGCACATCATGGTATGTGCCTGTACTATTTCAAAGGCAAAGGATACAGCAACTCTTTTGTTGCCAATATGCTTCGATACAAGGAATTGTTAGAAAACGATGATCCTACCATCGAACTGACCACAGCAACTGATGATCTGTGTTCCGAATGCCCGCATAACCATGAGCAGATATGCGCGTCTGCCGGTAAAGTTCTTAACTACGATAAATGTGTTTTGGATTTCTGCAATTTGCATGTTGGCGACCGCATATCCTACCGTAATTTTTCAGCGCTGGTAGAAAACCGGATCATCGAACCTGGAAATCGTCCCGGTATCTGCGGCGACTGCCAATGGAGTGATCTTTGCGTCTGACTGACAACTCAGTTATGCCAAAGCTGCCATCGACCACGAGTATATCTTGCTTACGGCTGCTTTTTGCATAAAAGAACAGCGCCCGAAAGGACGCTGTTTTCTTATTCTTTTTATGTATACTGTTACAGTGTATTTATACAGCCCAGGAATATCGGAAGGCCGGTGGCGTTGTCAATGATGCCGTAGATGAACGGGCGATCCAGAATGATCCGGATGGGTTCTTCCTGTATCGGTGCGGTCCCTGCTGCTCTCATCTCGATAGCAGTGACTGCTGCCGCTCTGGTTCCCGCCCGATCCACTTCGATATGAGTCTTGTGCAAAACATCACCGATCCAGATCATCCATTCATCCGCGGTTACCGGTTCCATCATATCCGTAAAATCCGCGTTGTCAGGATCAAAGGCGTTTTCCATCCCCATCGCCATCAGCATATCTTTCATCTGGATGTCATAATCATCCGTAAATTCCGGTATGTTTACGATCACCGTCCCGTACTGAGCGTTTTGGATCGCTGCTGCCAGATCTGCATTGCTGTCATCCAGAGAAGCAATGTAATCGTCCAGATCCGTTCCTTCTTCCGGAAGCAGGCCCATAAAGGAATACTCGCCGCCTTTATAATCCCGCAGGAAACCGCATCCCTCACCCAGAGTAAAATACCGGTTTTCGCTGCTCGCCAGCATGGTCACATCGGTCTGACTGCCGTCTGCATTTTTGAAGCTGCAGTCTTCCATGATGTCGCGTTCCTCATATTCCTCCATCCATTCGCCTTCAAATGCCATAGCATTGATCAGGTACATCCTCGCCTCCGCCGGGATCTCGTCGAGAATCCCCGGGATCATTCCTTTGGTCTGATCGTTCACCCAGCTGTTGATATCCGTCACCGTCGTACTGTCAAACGGTGCCATCCAGATATCCGCACCATACCATGACAGTGCTTTCTGCGCGAACTCATCTTTTACCCGCAACAATCCGTCATCCTTAAACCAGATGGAATTGGCTACATTCCATTCCACCTCCTGCGCAGATTGAAAACACTCAGACAGATCATACAAAAGCGGATTCATCTCATCAATGGCCACGCCGCCGTTGATCACCTGCTCGATCTGTGCCAGTGTATCTCCCTTGGCTCCGTTTTCCGTCATACCAAAAGCCAACTGGATAGAGGTAGGCGAAACCAGTACATTCGGGTGCTCCCCTTCCTGCTTCACCGCATTGGCAAACAGCTGCATAGATGCCCTGGACAAAGCTTCCTTCTGTGCATCCGTAATCTCTGCCTTTGGCGCACTGATGGTTTCGATATTTTGTGTCAGGTTTTGCGCGTCTCCGCTGCTGACCACCGGTACCGACTCCTCCACATTCACCGGTGTCTCGGTCGTAGTCTCTGTTTGCGTTGATTGCTCTTCCTGTACTGAAACTTCTTCCTGTGTCGGTGTCTCTTCCCGGGTCGGTATTTCTTCCTGTTTCGGCGGCTCCGCCGGTGCCTCCTGCGTTCCGCAAGCTCCCAGTGTCATACCCAATGCCAACAGTGTCATTACCAGTCTCTTTTTCATGTATCCAGCCTCCCATAAGTGTTGTTTGTCTCATAAGAAAGATACGGATAAAAAGGTCCATTTTATGGCTTTCAACTCTTTTTTTCTTCCGCTTCCGGTCTCGGGTATCCGCAGGACGGGCAGAATTTCGTTGTCAGCCCAGTTGCCCCGCAGGAGCAGCTCCAGGGCTCTATCGGTGCGCCTGCTGTCTCTGCTTTCTCTTCCTCTTTATCTACCGGCTTTACGGCCGCACACCAACTGCAGAATTTCCCTTCATTCTCTGTTCCGCAGCTGCACTTCCAGATCTCCTTCACGGGTTCCGGCTTCGGCTTCGCCTTTCCGCAATCCCGACAGAATTTCCCGTCATTCTCCTTACCGCAACTGCACTTCCAGGTCTCTTTCGTTGCCTCTGTCACCATCTTCATCTTCCCGCAACGCGCACAGAACACTCCCGAATTCTCCGCTCCGCAGCTGCATTTCCACTTCGCTGCCATTCCAGGAAGTCCCTGGAATCCCATCATCGGTCCTCCGGTTATCATTGGACCATAGCTTGTGTATCCCGTCTTTGCCCCTGCGGGTACCTCGATCTTATCCAGATCCTCCTCCCTGGCAAAAACGGATAAGGGCGTACTCATATCACAGACAATTTCACTCGTCGTCAGCATATCCGGATATACCTGAAATTTCGTGCAGCCGGAAAAACTGTTCTCCGTAAGATCCCAGGGTACAAGATAAACACTGTCCTTATCATAGCCTCTGTTATAACTGATCACATGAAATCTTCCGCTATGTGTTCTCCAGCGAAAGGTATCCCCTTCTATGACCAGCTCATCCCACTTCTTATCAAATTTCCCGGTCGAGGACCACTTACGCCACTCCCCCTGCAGTCTGTCCCGGTACTCATCATCCCGGATAATGATATGGTCAAAGGGACCGTGATTCACCTTTTTCATAACAAACAGACGCTTATTATCCGAATAAGTATCTCCGTCTACCACATGGATCTCCCCATTCTCATACCAGACCTCTTCAAATAAGCCCATGGGCTCATGGTACCCGTTGTAGGAAGTAACATTATCCGCCAATGTGATCGGTGTCTTCTTCCCTGCCTCTATACTATCCGGATCATAGGAAATGGTAGTCTCCAACTCCACCTTCCGTCGATACTCCCGGACGGTCAGCTTGTCATCCCGGATCTCAAAATAGTAATGATAACCCTCTTCCCAAAAACCATTCAGTTTCTCTGAATACCCCATCGCCTTCTCCTTTCAAACTTAGCAGCCGACATCCTTCCGACACAATTATACGGTTTAGTTCACCTTGTCGCAAGGCAGAAACAATAAATAACGCCCGGTCCTGCCCGGGCGTCTACATTATTTAATTACTTTCAGGATCTATGCCATGCTTTTTCAATAATGTCAGATAGGCGCTTGCTTCTCTTTTCGCTTTTTCTGCTTCTTCCTTCGCCTTTTTCAATTCTGCTTCTGTCTTTTCCATTTTTTCCGCAAATTCTCCACGAATATCCTCTTCCCATTCCCGTAACGCCTGGCACATATTGTACTCCTCCTTATCGTCATTCCTGCTCATATACTTTTTCCTGTCTTTTCCAGGTTTTATAGTGTATTCACGCAGCCCAGGAATACCGGAAGGCCGGTGGCGTTGTCAATGATGCCATAGACAAACGGGCGATTCAGGATGACCTGTACCGGATTTTCGATCGCTACAGCCGCATTATCCTTCATTTCGATCACTGTCACCGCTCCTGCTCTGGTACCTACGCGGTCTACATCAATATGCGTCTTATGCAATACACTGCCGATGCAAAGCTCATAGGATTCCCCGTCTGTCGTCTCCAACATGCCTGTAAAGTCCGCGTTATTCTCATCAAATGGCGTTTCCATACCCATCTCGATCAGCATATCTTTCATCTGGATGTCATAATCATCGGAGAATTCCGGAATTCTTACGATCACATCCCCGTACTCACAGTTACGGATTGCCTCTGCCAGATCCGCATCACTGTCTGCCAGTGCCGCGATATACGCATCCAGATCCGTTCCTTCTTCCGGAAGCAGCCCCATAAAGGAATACTCGCCACCTTTATAATCCCGCAGGAAACCGCATCCCTCACCCAGCGTGAAATAGCGATCCTCGTTGCTGTAAAGCATAGTCACATCCGTCTTGCTGCCATCCGCATTGGTAAAGCTACAGTTTTCCAGGATATCGTTTTCTTCGTACTCATTCATCCACTCACCTTCAAATGCCATGGCATTGATCAGATACATACGGGCATCCGGAGAGATCTCATCCAGTGTTTGCGGGATCATTCCTCTGGTCTGCGTGTTCACCCAGCCGTTGATATCCTTCAGCGTGGTATCATCAAAGGGAGCGGTCCAGATATCCGCACCATACCAGGACTGCGCCTTCTGTGCGAAATCATTTTTTACCTGTAAGAATCCGTCATCCTTTAACCAGATAGAATTGGCCACATTCCAATCCACTCCCTGCGCAGAATGCAACCGGTCGGATAAGCTGTACAGAAGAGGATTCATCTCGTCGATGGCCACACCACCATTGATCACCTGCTCGATCTGCGCAAGGGTTTCACCGTTTGCTCCGTTTTCCGTCATACCAAAAGCCAGCTGGATAGAGGTCGGGGAAAGCAGTACATTGGGATGTTCGCCTTCCTGCCGCACCGCATTGGCCAGCAGCTGCATGGATGCCTTAGACAGCGCTTCCTTCTGCGCATCGGTGATCTCCTCCTCCGGCGCATTGATCGTTTCGATGCCCTGGGTCACATTCTGCGCGCTGCCGCTGGCAGTAAACGGGATCGGCTCCTCGTTATTTACAGGATTCTCCTGCTGTGTCGGGTTCTCATTCTGCCCCGGTTCTACCGCCGGTCCCTCCTGCTGTGTGCAGGCTCCCATCACCATACTCATAGTCAGCAATGTCATTACCAGTCTCTTTTTCATTTTATGTTTCCTCCCAAACTGTTGCGTTTTCGTTTTGATATTTCAGATACGGAGATACTCCCGCTCTTTTGTGGAGTTTCAAAAAAATTTTTCATCAATGTTGCCTGCTTACAAATTCCCGATAAACATTCGCCATCTCAGGTCCACCTCATCCGACCTTCTGCCACCTTCCCCTCAAGGGGAAGGCAAGGTGCTTCCGCAATATTATCCCTCGATCAGTTCGCGCCATCTGCCGATGATCTGCTCCGAAGAGAAGCGCTCCGCGCAGACAGCACTGCTCTCGCAATAGCGACGGCGCAGCGCATCATCCGTGAGCAGCTCCCGGATCGCCTGTGCCATCATCCGCTCTTTTTCGCTGAGTTCCCCCCGTCTCGGTTCCTCCGCCAGTGCCGGCACCAGGATGCCATATTGCGCATATTCGATGGTCTCTGTCGCCTTTGTAATGTCCGTATCCGGTGCCAGCACTTCTCTGGGGCCGGACTGAATATCGCAAGAGACTACCGGTAATGTACATGCCGCCGCTTCGATCAGCACCATGGGCAGGCCTTCATAATCCGAAGGAAGCGCAAAGGCCTTTGCCTTCTTCATATACGGGAAGGGATTCTCCACCTCTCCCGGCAACAACACATGCTCTTTTACCTTCAGCTCCTCTGCCAGTTCTTCCAGTAACGGCCGTTCCTCGCCCTCGCCCAGGATCACCAAGCCGACACCGTTATCGTTTTCCCGCAATGTCTTTAACATACGGATCAGGCGATCCTGCGCTTTCATATGGGTCAGCCGTCCTACCGTGATCATCACACGGGGATGTGCCGCATAGAACAACGCTGCCTTTTCCGTCAGCTGCTCTTTCTGCAAGCGCCCGATCTTTTCCAGATCCGAGAAATTATAGACATACGAAAGATACTTCGGTTTCACTCCGAAGTTTTCTGCCATATCCTGCTCTGCCAGCCGGGAAACACACAGATACTTTGCGGAATGTTTCCCGGTAAAGGCATGCATCAGCGAATGTACAAAGGTCGGCTCCATGCAGCGCGAAGGCATGCTGTGATACATGGTGAGGATCTTATCTCCGCGACGAGCAAAGATATTGACCAGATTAGCCCCCTCCATATGACTGATGGTACAGTCGATCCGATATTTCTTTTTGATATAGGATAGTCTGCGGATACGCGTAAGAATATTGCGAATGCGTGTTGCTGCCGATGCTTCCGCCAACGGCGGCACTTTTAAGTCAATGAGCTTGCCGCCGTATGGATAGATCGCACCCTGCGCGTCAAATACGATCAGATATACATCATAATACTTTGCCAGTTCAATGGACAGATTGGCGGCCATGCGCTCCGCGCCGCCATTGTGCAGATTCTGTACCAGGATCGCTACGCTTTTCTTTTCTCTGCTCATATCGTATTCCTGTTTTTTAATAATTCCAGTTCTTCCAGATACGCCTTCACCACGATATCTCTGGAAAAATGCTTTTCCATGCGCTCTCGTCCCTGCAGCCCCATCAACTTACGCGCATCATTGGGCAATGCCAGAAAGCGCTCAATGGTCTCCACCAGGGCATCCACATCGCCCCCCGGATAGATAAAGCCGCTCACATTATTTCTGCATGTCTCACGACATCCCGGATTGTCCGTCGTGATCACCGGCCGTCCGGAAGATGCATTCTCCAACAGCACATTGCTCATACCCTCGCCATAGGTAGAAGGATGAATGATCGCATGTGCCCGCTCAATAAAAGGATGCACATCCTTCTGACTTCCTCGGTAATGCACAATATCCGCTTTGCCCAGTTCCTCCAGATCCTTCTCGTAATGGATCTCTGTGGGCTCGATGAAGCCCAGCATATTAAACTCCGTCTTCGGATACTTCGCACGGATCCGCTTCGCCGCCTCGATATAATCGTCCACGCCCTTATCATGCAGCACACGGCCCACATAGTTAAAGACCACCGTCTCTCCGGTCTTGCCGTCTCCGCCCTCCGGATAAGGAAGCACCGGGAAGCGTTTTGTATCCACACCGGAGCCCGGGATCAGCCTTCCCTTGCCCTTTACCATATGCAGCCGCTCGGCCAGTTTTCGGTTGACCGCATTCTGAAACATAATGCAGGCACTGCCACGATACGCTGCCTGGAACAGACGCACGATCAGGCCTTTCTTCAGTTTGCCGCCATCCAACGCCGAACCGAAACCGGTCAGGTTATTGATCACGGGAATGCCAAGAGACCGCGCTGCCAGGCTGCCGTAGACATTGGGTTTTGCCGTATAGGTCAGTACGGCAAAGGGCTTGTACTCTGCAAACAGTTTGCGGTAATGTGCCATCAGTTTGGCATCCGCCACCGGGTTGGTTCCTCTGCGGTCGATCACCGGATCATCATACAGGAACGGGATGTCCTGCATCAGTTCAAATTTTTCCCCGTACGGGCAGGAGATCAGCACACGATAGTCCGCCGCGATCAGACCTTCGATCAGCTCCTTACGGAAGCAATAGATATCATCATCATTATTGGTCAGTAATGCCACCAGTGGCTTGGTTTCGTTATTCATCGTTTTCTCTCTCTTCATGATTATTGTTATCTATAAAAAAACACCTCATCCGCCCTTCGGGCACCTTCCCCTCAAGGGGAAGGCAAGGTGCCTTACCTTAATACTTCCAAAACCGTGCGAACCATGGTCTTTGCGTCATTCCACAGGCTGAACTCCCGGATGGCCTTCAGGTTGTACTCCATCTTGGCCGGCAGGATCTGTTGGATATACACTGCATCGGTATCCTCCGCCCCGTCCAGCAGTTCGGCCTCGTCCTTATAGGCAATGCTGGCCTCCGAGGTGATCCCGGCAGGCAATAGAAGCGTCGCACGCATCTCTTTGGTGTATTTCTTCACATATTCGGGTACTTCCGGGCGGGTGCCCACAAAGGACATATCCCCGGCCAGCACATCGATCAGCTGCGGCAGTTCATCCAAACGGTATTTGCGCAGGAATGCTCCGATCTTTGTCACCCGCGCATCCCCCGATACTGTCACCGCACTTCCCTTCTTGTCCGCATCCTTACACATGGTGCGGAACTTGTGAATGCGGAAGACTTTTCCGTAAGTCGTGATCCGCTTCTGTCGGAAAAATACGCCTCCCGGCGAATCCATTGCGATCAGCACAGCGATCACTCCCATCGGGAGCGCAAGAAACACCAGCATTATCGCCGCCATACAAACATCAAAAGCCCGTTTTACCGCAAGCTGTCCCTGTTTCTTTGCCAACAGATCATAATATTCCTTTACTTCTGGATGCCGCAGCCCCTGCGGCAGATCCTCATATCGGCGTAAACCCATCTCATTTCTCCGAAATCACTGTAAATAATCTTACGAAAAAATCTTATGAAAAAAGCATTCTTACGAAAATGTGCAGATACGCGGATCCGATCTGCACATTTCTTACAATATCTTACTCAAAACATTTTATATCAGTTTCTTCCGGTCACGGTTTTACGGACAGGATCACTTCGCGATAATTGTTTGTAATGAACTCCACATCCTCATCCGAAAGCTTTGTATGCAACGGCAGGGTCACCTCATTGGCATAATGCGCATAGGCATTGGGGAAATCCTTGATGTCAAAGCCCAGATTTTTATATGCCGTCATCATAGGAAGCGGCTTATAGTGTACATTGGTCGGCACACCACGCTCCGCCATCTTTACGATCACTTCACGGCGCAGCGCATCGTCCGCCCAGGGAATACGGCTCAGATACAGATGCCGGCTGGAAGCATATTCCGCGGTATCGTGTGTCAGATGCTCCACTCCCAGCTCATCACAGCACGCATCGTACATTGCGATGATCTGCTTTCTGCGTTCCAGCAGTGCCGGATAACGATCCATCTGCTTCAGCCCGATGGCGGCCGCCACATCCGTCATATTGCATTTATACAGCGGCGCGATGATATCATATTCCCAAGAACCCAGCTGGTCTTTTGCCAATGCATCCTTGGACTGGCCATGCAGGCTGTAGAGCTGATACCAGCGATACATTTCCTCATTATCAATGCCCGGAATGTCTTTCCAGACCGCTGCGCCGCCTTCCGCTGTCGTAAAATTCTTGACCGCATGGAAGGAAAACGATGAGAAATCCGCCAGGGATCCGGCCATCACGCCCTTCCGGCTGGCCCCAAAGGAATGCGCGCTGTCGGATACCACTGCAACACGCCCAAGTGCCTTCTGGATGCGCTGTCCGAGATCCGTATTACCGCCCGGTGTAAACAGTGCTTTCTTCCGCTCCACAATCTCATAGATCCGGTCATAATCACAGGGAATGCCTGCGATATCCACCGGGATCACGGCTTTGGTCTTTTCGGTGATCGCCGCTTCCATCTGCTCGTAATCCATCTCCAGGCAGTCTTTTTGAACATCAATAAAGCGGACGGTCGCTCCTACATGGATCGCTGCTGCTGCCGATGCCGTATAGGTATAGGCCGGTACCAGCACTTCATCCCCTGCACCGATCCCCAGAATCCGCAGGTTCAGTTCTTCTGCTGCCGTAGCGGAATTGAGGGCTACTGCCTTAGAGGTACCGACATACGCCGCGATCTTCCGCTCCAGTTCCTTGGTTCTCGGCCCTGTTGTCAGCCAGCCGGAACGCAGGGTGGCACATACTTCTTCTATCTCCGCCTCCGATATATCCGGCGGGCTGAATATGATCTTTTTCTGCTCCATACATCCTCCACGATGTGATCATCGTATCTGTAAATTTTCCAACCGAGATATTATACCATTTTCTTTCTTTTTCTTCAAATTTTAGTTTTTTACTCTAATCCTTTGTGAAGTGAAAAGTTAAATTCCACTTCTAATACCTCTAAGTAGATCTTACTCTTACAGGATCTCCCCCTAAGTTCCACTTATATGTAGTTGAATTTAGTCTTACAATAGTGATTCTGGCAACCGTCCTTGAAAGGACTG
>JAFXQR010000089.1 GCA_017526985.1 Lachnospiraceae bacterium | reverse complement strand
CTGTCGAACCGAACCCATGCGCGCTTACTGCACAGCCAACTCCACCCAGGCGACCTCACGGCACATACGAATTCCCGCTTAGTGCTGCTGTGTTCCCACCCTGACACGGTTCACAGGCACGCATTGCGTAAGACCCGAATTTCAACATCGCTTATGCAGGGCTAACCACACAGGCAAAAGCCCTCGAAACACCATCACCCTCCCTAAAGCGGATTGAGAGTACAGGGCGCCGCTACTGCCCCGGCTGCACGGCTTATATAGTATAACGGAAGTTCGCCCCTTTTGTCAACCCGCGGTTTCTGTCCCGCCGGTTTTGAGTCTTTTTCGCAGTCCCGCAAAAAAGTCTTTCAGCAGCTTACTGCAGGCTTCCTCACATACGCCCCGGGTCACATCCACCTGATGGTTAAATTCCTTCATCTCCAGGATATTCAGGATCGACCCGGCACAGCCCGCCTTGGGATTCATACACCCCATCACCACCCGGGGGATGCGGGCCTGTACGATGGCCCCGGCACACATCTGGCAGGGCTCCAGCGTCACATATAAGGTACAGTCTTCCAGCCGCCAGTCTCCAATCACCTTACTTGCCTTGCGGATCGCCGTGATCTCGGCATGGGACAATGTGCTCTTATCGGTATTGCGTCGGTTATAGCCACGACCGATGATCTTTTCTTCATGCACGATCACACAGCCGATGGGAACCTCCCCCAGCTCCGCCGCCTTCTGTGCCTGCGTCATAGCCACCTTCATATATTTTTCATCCAGCGCCGCCTGCCGTACCGCTTCCGCCTCTGCCGCAATGGCCTTTTCCGCCCGCCGCCTCGCCCGGCGCTCCCGCATACCTGCCATATCCCTGTCGCTCCCGCTTGCATACTCACTCCAAAACGCCTATACTATATCATAAATCGCAAAACAAAACAATCAGCCACGGGAACGGTTCTCCGGCTCATTTTCAGCCACAGGGACGGTTCTCCGGCTTTTTCGGGAGAGTATCATGCGCATCGGCGGCTTCGTATCAACAACATTACTGGATTATCCAGGCAAACTGGCCTGCACCGTTTTTACCCAAGGCTGCAATATGCGCTGCCCCTTCTGCCAGAATGGCGGCCTGGTGCTCCCGGAATACTTTGACGATCCTATGGACGAAGAAGCGATCCTCGCCAAGATCCGGAAACGCTCCCATGTTCTGGAGGGCGTATGCATCAGCGGAGGTGAACCCACATTGCAGCCGGATCTGTCGGAATTTCTGCGAAAGATCAAGGACCTGGGGCTCTCTGTCAAACTGGATTCCAACGGATGGCGACCGGACATATTAAAGCACCTGTTTGCCGATGGTCTCATTGATAAAGTGGCCATGGATATCAAATCTTCAAGAGCCGGATACGCAAAAGCCGCAGGCCTTATGCCCACGGCTGATGTATTATCCCCTTATGAGGAAAGTATCGATTTTCTAATGCATAGCGGCATCGATTACGAATTCCGCACCACTCTGGTAAAGGGTCTCCACACGCAGGAGGATATGCGAGATATCACCGGATGGATCTCCGGTGCAAAAGCCTACTTTCTACAATCCTACGAAGCAAATACGAATGTGATCTGCCTTCTGAACGGCGACCGGGATCGCTACAGCGCTTTCTCGCCCGACGAACTGGAACAGTTTCTGCAGATCGCACGCACCGGTATCCCCCAAACCCAACTGCGCGGAATATCTCTTTAATCCAACGGTGTCACCACGACTCCCGGGAAGGATCCGATATACAAAAATCCTGACCAGCCTTCTTTATTCAAAGTACTTTCAATTCTATCATCCGCAAAACTGCTCCGTCTATCGGAACCATTACTTTTTTTCCTATATTCGTGTCCGCTCCACCATCAGCGCGATCCTCAGTGTCATAGCTTCATCAAATTTGCGGATATCCAGTCCGGTCTTTTTCTGAAGCTTCTCCAAATGATACACCAATGTATTACGGTGCATAAACAGATCCCGGGCCGTCTCGGAAATGTTCAGATTTTTTTCAAAGAACTTATTTACGGTCTGCAATTCCTCCTCGGACAAATCCAGCTTTCTCTCTTCCCCGAAATATTCTTTCATGAAGGCATCGCAATCTTCTTTGCTTATGCTGTAGATCAGCCGCCCGATGCCAAGGGATCCGTACCCTGCTTCCAAACGCTCTTCATAGAAGGTGCGCAGGATCTCCAGCGACATAGCTGCTCGGGCGTCCGCAGTCTGCAGCGTTGATAGCTCGCCTGCATCGCTATAGCCCACATAGACCTTTTCCATCAGCTCCGTATTGATCATACTGACAATCTGTTCGGCCGTTTCCTTTGCCTGCTGCTCTTCCTCTACCTCCGTTGACATGCGTACCAGACGCAGCATTCCGGCATTCCCCTCCAGAAAGACCGCTTCCTTGGGATCCGAATAGATCTGCCCCAGGAGCTCTCTTGCTTCTGCCGGATAGTCCGTCTGAATATGATAGACGATCCATTTCGCATCCGCAGACACATCCAGCTTCTTTGCCCGACGGATCAGCTCATTTTCCTCTGCCGGCAGCTGTCCGCGCAATAACTCCCCAAAAAACTGCTCGATGCTGTCTTCCTGCTGCATCGCCTCCAACAGGTACTGCGCCTCCGCCGCGCCGATCCGCCCAGCCGCTTCCAGTTCGCTTAATGCTGTTTCCAGTCGTTTGATCCTGTCCATGTATCTATATCCTTCTATTATATCTATGCCAGCAAATTCCACCTCATCCGGCGCTGGCGCGCCACCTTCCCCTCAAGGGGAAGGCAAGGCATCCCCCGCAAAATAACGGCAAGATGCTCCCACCTGATTATCAATTACCCATTTTACGCCATCCCCATATCTGTGTCAAATTTCCTGAATAACAATCTGCTCCGCAATATAAAACACCAACCTCCCTCGCAGCAAAAAAACGCCCGGCATTTCTGCCGGGCGGCTCATCATTTTTACTTTGAAAACTAGTTGGTGATGATCTGAGAGGTTTCCTTGTCGAATACGTGAATCTTGTCGGTATCGAAAGCGAAACGTACAACATCGCCAGGTCTTGCAGTCGTTCTCGGGTCCACACGAGCGGTCATCGGGAAGTCTGCCAGATCGAAGTACAGGAATACTTCTGCACCCAGAAGCTCGTATACACGGATGGTTGCTTCGAATACGCTCAGCGGATTAGCTTCCACCATCATCTCGCTGTCATATACATCTTCCGGACGGATACCGAAGGTAACGGTCTTGCCGTCATAACCACCATCGATGATCTTCTTGGACTTCTCTGCATTCAGAGGGATGGACTTGTCAGCGATCTTCAGGTAAGCGGTCTCGCCCTGAACTTCTACTACAGCATCCAGGAAGTTCATCTGCGGAGATCCCATGAAACCTGCAACGAACAGGTTCACCGGCTTGTCATACAGGTTCTGCGGGGTATCTACCTGCTGAACCACACCGTCACGCATAACTACGATACGGGTACCAAGTGTCATAGCCTCGGTCTGGTCGTGTGTTACGTAGATGATGGTGGTGCCCAGTCTCTGGTGCAGCTTAGCGATCTCAATTCTCATCTGTACACGAAGTTTTGCATCCAGGTTGGACAGCGGCTCGTCCATCAGGAATACCTTCGGGTTACGAACGATCGCACGACCCATAGCAACACGCTGTCTCTGACCACCGGACAAAGCCTTCGGCTTACGCTCCAGCAACGGAACCAGGTCAAGGATCTTAGCTGCTTCTTTAACCATCTTATCGATTTCATCGGTAGGAACCTTACGCAGCTTCAGACCGAATGCCATGTTATCGTATACGGTCATATGCGGATACAGAGCGTAGTTCTGGAATACCATCGCGATATCACGATCCTTCGGCTCTACGTCGTTTACCAGACGATCACCGATACGCAGCTCACCGGAGCTGATGTCTTCCAGACCTGCGATCATACGCAGT
>JAFXQR010000088.1 GCA_017526985.1 Lachnospiraceae bacterium | reverse complement strand
GTTCTGTCAAGGATGGCGGACGGTCTTTAAATTCTACAGTTAAAGTTATATCTCTATGAATTTTCCAATGTGCTTGCAAGACTAAATTCCACTCTGTTTTTGCTCAAAGCAAAGTGGAATTTACTTTTTCACTTCAGCTTTGTTCTTACATATATTTTTTTGCTGTTTCCGAAGCCGGATCGATACCGTCTGCGTTACAGAATAAATATAGGGACAGCTCTGTGATCAGCTTCCGCAGCAAATCGCATAACCGTCCCTTTGTTAGTTCTTCCAAAATTCCGAATTTTTTACCCCAGTTTCAGGTCACCGTCCTTGACCCAACCAAGTTTCTTGACTCCGGTGTGAATGATCAGAGAAAGAATCGCCGGCAGTATAAGCGAAATCAGGATCAGGCCTGCAACATCAAACCCGGTGATCGATCTGCTGCTATCCATCCACCCTTGTAAAACACCCAACTGTCCGCACAAACCGCATGTTCCCATACCAGCATCAATCGCAGGACCATTCATTTCCATCTTAAAGATACATGTTGCAATAGGACCTGTAATAGCAGACGCCAGCGTCGGCGCAATCCAAATTCTCGGGTTCTTTATGATATTTGGCATCTGCAGCATCGAAGTACCGATTCCCTGAGAAACCAATCCGCCCCATTTATTTTCCTTAAAAGAGATCACTGCAAAACCGATCATTTGCGCGCTGCACCCGGCTACCGCAGCCCCCCCTGCTAACCCGGTAAGTCCCAGAGCGGCGCAAATAGCCGCCGAAGAGATAGGAAGCGTCAAAGCCACCCCAATAACCACGGATACAACAATACCCATTACAAACGGTTGCTGAACCGTAGCCCATTTAATCAGGTCTCCGGTCCACATAGCAGCCATTCCCAATGTCGGAGCAATCAGCCAGGACAAGAAAACACCGACACTGATCGTCACCAGCGGAGTAACCAGGATATCTATTTTCGTTTCCTTAGATATCGCTTTTCCGCACTCTGCCGCAATGATCGCTACAAACAATACTGCCAGCGGACCTCCGGCTCCACCCAATGCATTGGAAGCAAAGCCTGCCGTTATCAACGAAAAAAGAACCAATGGCGGACATTTCAACGCATACCCGATAGCCACTGCCATAGCCGGACCGCTCATCGCCTTCGCAAGACCGCCTACCGTATACTGTAATTTTTCTCCAACCGGTTGCGTCAAAAATGAAATGCCAAATTGCTGACCTACCGTATCGATAATGGTACCGATCAGCAGTGAGCAGAACAAGCCCTGTGCCATCGCGCCCAAAGCATCAATGCCGTAGCGCTTCAAGGATATCTCGATATCCTTCTTCTTCATAAACTCCTTTACTTTTCCCATAGTGTTTTTCCTCCGTTTTCCCCCGGTAGCACCGCCTTTATCTGCCTATGCGTGTCCTCCGGGCTCCTACTGTTATCTATGACGACACTGCAATGTTAGCGAAAGGCTTCCTCGCTAAGCTGCTGCTGCATAATGCTGTCTATTTTTTCGTCTGTGTAGCCGCGGCTTTTCTTCAGCCGTTCGCGCCGCACTGCGTTGTCTGTATAGATATACCATAATTCATCCAAAATTGCATCATATTTTTCTTCAATTAATAAAGCAGCCTCTACCACAAAGAGTTTTGTCCCTGCCGCCTCCTGTTCTTCCAGGCGCTTTAAGATCTCTTTTTTGACCGCCGGATGGATGATCCCATTGGCCATATTCAGACTTTCCGGGTCCGAAAAGATCCTTGCCGCAAAGGCTTTCTTATCAATATAGCCCTCCTCATCCAGGATCTCCTGTCCGAAGGCTTCCACCAGCGCATCGTAACATGCGTGCCCCGGCAGCTCCAGCTCCTTGGCCAGTTCGTCTGCCACGATCAGATACGCTTTGTATTCCTGCTTCAAATAATCCAGTACCGTTGATTTTCCGGCGCCCACACCACCGGTGATCCCTATCTTTCGCATACTATTTCGCCTCGTACCAATCTGTTCCGGTATGCGCATCCACTTCCAGCGCTACCGGGAAATCTGCCGCCCCCATCATCTCTTCCTTCAGGATGGCCAGCACCTGCGTTTCTTCCTCCTTTACCGTCTCGATCAGCAATTCATCGTGGATCTGCAGGAGCAGTCTTGATCTCAGTCCTTCCTTCACCAGCCGGTCAAACACACGCACCATGGCGATCTTCATAATGTCCGCTGCCGTTCCCTGTATGGGCGCATTCATTGCCACGCGCTCCCCAAACTGTCGTTGCATAAAGTTACTGTTCTTCAGTTCCGGGATTGGCCGCCGGCGTCCGAAGGCGGTTACCGAATAGCCTTTTTCTTTGGCTTCCCGTTTGCATTTTTCCAAAAAGATCTTGATGCCGGGATAAGTTGCAAAATATTGTTCAATATACTCCTTGGCCTCCCCCTTGGAGATGGTCAGATCCTGACTGAGTCCAAAAGCCGAGATCCCGTATACGATGCCGAAGTTCACCGCCTTGGCATTCCGTCTCTGCAGATCCGTCACCTCTTCAAACGGCACGCCAAATACCTTTGATGCCGTGATGCGGTGAATATCCTTGCCGCCCTTATATGCCTCGATCAGCTCTTTGTCGCCTGCCATGGATGCTAAGATGCGCAGCTCGATCTGGGAGTAATCCGCGTCCGCAAAGATACAGCCCTCCTTCGGTGTAAACACTTTCCGGATCTTTCGCCCCAGCTCCGTACGCATGGGAATATTTTGCAGGTTCGGATCGGTAGAGCTCAAACGCCCGGTTGCCGTGATCGTCTGGTTAAACTTGGTATGTATGCGTCCGTCCGAAGCGATAAAGG
>JAFXQR010000087.1 GCA_017526985.1 Lachnospiraceae bacterium | reverse complement strand
GCCATCTCTATATGACTGGTCAGGAATACGATGGGCGTTTCAAAATCCGTTTCGCGGATCTTTTTTGCCGCGCCCATTCCGTCCAGTTCACCCATCTCGATGTCCAGAAAGATCAGATCGTAATCCATCGAAGAAGACAGCAGCGCTTCCGCCGAGAAAAACGGGATCACCTCGCAATCCAGTTTCGAAAGGATCCCGTAAATTTTCTCTTCCAGACTATCTAAAAATATTTTTTCATCATCACAAATGGCGATTCTCATATTTATCTCCCAACGCCTCTTATCATATCAGATAAGCTTCCCGTTGTCGAGATTTACCAGGCGGGTACCGTAATGGCTGTTCTTTTCGGAATGTGTCACCTGCATGATCGTCATTCCCTTTTCCTCGTTGATCTTTTTGAACAGTTCCATGATCGTCTCGCCGGATTCCTTATCCAGATTTCCGGTGGGCTCATCCGCCAGGATGATCTCCGGCTCACCCATCAGCGCACGGGCGATGGCAACACGCTGCTGCTGTCCGCCGGAAAGCTTCGCCGGCATTACCTTGCGTTTATCCGCGATCCCGGTGATATCCAGGATCTCCGTTACACGCTTTTCCGCAGCACTGTCAAAACGCTTCGCCACTTTCAACGGCAGTGTGATATTATCTTCCACCGACAGATTCTGCACCAGATTGTAGAACTGGAAGATAAAACCGATCTTGCTAAGACGCAGCTCGGAAAGTTTTTTCTCTTTCAGTTTTCCGATGTTTTCTCCGCATACGATGATATCTCCGGTAAAGTTACGGTCCAGTCCGCCGATCAGATATAACAATGTTGATTTTCCGGAACCGGACGGTCCCATCAGGGAAACAAATTCACCCCTCTGCACCGTCAGGTTCGCTCCCTGCAACACCTTTACTTCCAGATCACCTTTTCCGAATGACTTATATACGTTATCAACAGTAATGATTGTGTCCATGATTTTATCTCCCTTTTATTGGTGAATTTTTATTCGTATTTTAATTCTTCTGCAATGTTCATCTTCCGCAGGTATTTGAACGGGATCAGCGTGGTCATCAGATATACCACCAGTATCACGCCCAGATACAGCAGGCCTTTTGTTGTAGCCGCCATTCCCTGCTCAAGGATATTGATGTCGCCGTCACCGATCACATCCAGCAGATGGCCGAGCACACCGTAAAGGAACGGTGCCGTGATCGCTGCTATGACCGCAGAGATCCCCATAGAGAATACACTTTCCAGGAACAGCATTTTCTTCAGTCCGCCTCTGGGAAGCGCTACCGAATACAGCAGTGCATTTTCGCGCTTTCTCGTCAGGAAGCCCAGCGACTGGTTTCCTGCGATACCGATCAGTGTCAGTCCCGCACTTCCCGCAACGATCAGGCGTATCACCAGCAGCAATCCGCTCGTTGAATCCTTTTCCATCGCTGTCTTCTCTGCCAGTGTTTCCACGCTTAACGCTGTGGATTCACTGCACTTTACAATCCTCTCTTTTACCGCATCCGGATCCGCGCATTTTACCAATACCATACCGAGGATCTTTCCGCCGAACAGATGGGTATACACATCCGTATTCATGATCACCGTCCAGGTACCCAGACTCTCTATTTTTTCCATATTCAGTGTTTCTTTTACGATCATCTGTTTTTCGATGGGAAAATCGGTATCCGGATCGATCGTTATCGTGATCTCATCTCCGATGTTGATCCCCAGCCGCTGCGCTGCCGCGTTAGAAATAACGATCTCGTTTTCTTTCAGATCAAATCCTTCAGCCGGAAGCCCTTCCAGCATCGTATGCTGTGTATCCGCCAGTACGTAAATGCTCCTTTGTTTATCCTCTCCCAACTTCATCGTCGACAGCGTACGGTAGATAAAATCCGTATCCTCCACACCTTCGACCGCACCGATATACCGGTAATTGTGATAATCATCATTAAGAGAGATATCGACGATCACATCGCAATCATACTCGCTCTTTTCCAGATCATTGCCCATTGTTTCTCCCATGCAGCCGATCAGAAGCGAAAGTGTCAGTGAGGTCACACAAAGCACTGCTGTTCCCATAACGATACGGTTTCTGGAAATATTCTCTGCCGCCAGCTGGGCCACCGGAAGCGAAAGTTTTTTGCAGACTGCCGTGATCCCTTTCGAAATGATGCGGATCAGGAACGGGATCAGCACTGCCAGTGCAATGATGCCGCAGGCCAGGGATATCGCCAGTGTCACAAAATTCTTTACCAGCAGTCCGGTAACAAGCGCCGCCACGCCCAGCACGATACCTGCATACAGTCTGCCCCAGCGATATTGAAATGCCGTATCCTTATTGTCGAAAATAATATCGCGGATCGGTGTCTTTACCGCTCTGGTCAGTTCATACAGCGGATAAGCGCATTCCACCAGGATTGCCCCCAGCAGGACCAGAAGATATACCCACACCGGTGTTGCGCCGATATACTGCTTCGGATCCCTGCCCGTCTCTGAAAGATTGATCATGGCATTCAGCAGGACTGGTTTCACTCTGGTATACAGGAAGATGCCGATCCCCGTACCGATCATGGCGTACATAATGTTTTCGATCAGCAGCATCCACGTCGTTGCTCCCGGTGCCACGCCAAGACTGCGGAGCGTACCGATCACCGACATCCGTTCATTGACGATCTTTTCCGCCATAGATACCGTTACAAAGATCACCAGCAGAAACGAGATCAGGAATAACAGATAAAACAGGTTATAGATCTGGTCGATATCCGGATCATCCATGATCTCCTGGAGCACTTCCAGTTCCGCGGACGGATCTGCCTGACGCAAAGCATCCGCTACTTCAGTTACCTTTGCGTCATCTTCCACATCGATGATCCAGGCATCATAATCCGTTTCTCTTGTGCAGGCGATCCTTTTCACAATGGTATTTGTTACAAACACCGCTTCTCCCTTAACAAAGGTGTTTTTAATATCCACAACATCCTTCACGTTCAGTTCGATGTCCACTTCGTCCCTGGTCTGCAGCGTGATCGTGTCACCGATCGCAGTCCCAAAGGTATCTGCATAATCCTTTGTGATCACCGCCGACTGATCGTCCAATTCGATCACTTTCGGAAAGTAGGACATATCATATGCCGCCGCATAATCCGAAATAGATACCACCTCAACCATTGTTTCATAAGAATACTCATACCCGGAAGGGTCAGTCTCATATTCATATTGATAGACCGAACCAAGTCCCACTTTTTTCAATGCTGCGATCTCATCCAGTCCTTCCACACTTTCCGAAGAAGTGCCATACGCCAGAATATCCATCTGTCCGATCATATCGATCATATAGCCCCGCATCAGGGAAGAGATATTGTTCCGCATATCGACCGCCAGCAATGCCGTAAAGGATGCAAACGTAATGCAAAATACCAGCAATAACAAACGGAACGGTTTTGCAAAAATATTCTTTAAGGAATGTTTGATCATTATACCCATATTAAGCCTCCATAGTATCGGCAGGACTCATTCTTCGTCCTGCCATTTCGGTCGGTGCGATGCAAAATTATGACTTCGTCATAATCGCACCGACCTACCACCTTGTTACTCTTTCTTCCGGGGCCACATACATTGCATCCCCTTCTTTCACATCATAGATCTCATAGAAGGGATCAAAGAGTGCCACCACTGCATTCACTCGTGTGATCGCAGGACTGTGTACATCCGAATACAGCTGCGCGAGCGCGCCGTCCTTCTGCGAAACACATGCCCATACCCTAGCATAGTTTTCCAGCAGTTCCTTTCGTTCTTCGTTTGTCTTTGTCAGACGCAGGATACAGTCCACCCCGCTGATATCTGCCAGATTTTCCCCCAGCGTCAGCTCACCGTCTACCGGATGGATCTCCAGGATCTTCTGCCGTGAATAGTACTCCTCGATATGTGACGCCATTTCATCAAAAGCTTCGCGATCCTTTTCCGGCATCCAGTCCGGTTCATAATTTCCGTTGCTGTCATACTTCATCCCCTGATCATCAAACGCATGAGAGATCTCGTGTCCGATCACAGCCCCGATCCCGCCGAGGTTTTCCGCATCCGTCTGCTCCGGGCTGTAAAAAGGAGCATTCATGATCGCCAGGGTGATATTGATCGAATTCATATCCGGTGAATAGCAGGCGTTTACTGCCATCGGTGCCATGCTCTGAAAACCGTTTCTTTCGATCCCGTTCTTCAGGATGTCCATCCGCTCCCGGTAATCCCTCTTATTGATCCGGTGTTGTGTATCGTAAGCCGAATGTCCGATCAGTTCTGCATCTTTCGGATCCACCGTATGCGGATCATCCGCTCCGATGAAGTACATCATATTATCCAGTTTGGCCCGGATCGCGCTTTTTCCTTCTGCGCTGAGCCAGTTGCAGTCTTCGATCATCACTTTGTATTCTTCCGTGATCTCTTCCGCGATCTCACATACCGCTTCCACCGTCTGCTCGTCGTAATATCTTTCGGCATATTCCTCTCCGAGTTCTTTTCCAAGGATGAGTTTCACCGCATCCAGCGCATACTTGTTATTGGAATACAGAACCGGCTGTCCGCCGTATTCTTCCGTCAGCAGGCTGCTGATACTGCTCCGGTAGCACATAAGGGCAATGTCCTGCCACTCTTTCAGGTGTTCCTCCGTAAGCAGGGAATCGATCTTTGCAAGCTGTCCCGCATCCCAGAGATATACACCGTCTGCCGCATCCGCCGGAAGTCCCAAGGTTTGCAGCAGCCCCGCCATCCCGACATTCGGACAGATGGCATCGATCTCCTCAGCCGTTTTGTACTGTGCCGTCTGCATCGCAACATCCCAGTCTTTTTCCATCCGTTCCAGCAGATCCAGATCTGTCGCCTGCGCAATGTCAATGATCATCCGGGCTGTATTCACGCTTCTTTCTTTTGCTTCATCGCCGTCCATTCCGCCGTCGATCAGCGCCTTACGATAATACATGGCTACCACCTGTCCCATGTTTCCGCCTACACTGACGTTCCTCGGGTTAGATCCGCTCGGATCCGAAAACGGCTCCAGCCAGATACTTCCCACCGAAGAATTGTGCATATCCGAACCTACGGAAAGGCCGAAGATCGGATTTACATTCCACTCTTCATACAGTTCACCGCTCAGTTCCAGAAACTCTTCAATGTTCTGTATGCTTTGGATCTTTGCGATCGTCGAGAGCATATCCGTAATGTCCTCATCGTTCATAAATTCTCCGCCGCAGGAAGCCTCCAATACCTGGTAATAGGCATCGTAGATCAGCTGCTCGTTACTGCCCGGCGCATACATATTCCGGTCACCGTTTACGATCTCTTCAATGATCCCGTCCACCTGATCATCCACCAGATCCTGCACTGCCTGAAAAGAACCATAGCTGCCTTTATGTTCGTCAAGATCCAGTCCCATCAGATACTCTGCATTGACATAGCCGTTGAAGTCATCCTCCGGCCGGATCGACGCCGGATCCAAAATAACTTCTTCGTCCTTTTCCTGCTCTTCCTCCATAAACTCCTCCGGAACCGCGCTCCCACAGCCCGATAGCAGTATGGATGTCATCAGCAGCATTGCCGCCACCCGTTTTTTCATAATTTGTATCCTCTTATCTCTTATTTTTTCAACATTGTCCATTATATACACGGATCCGGAGAAAAAACAAAAATGTGGTGAATTGCACTTTTTCCGTGGTGAATGGAATATACCAGAGAACAATACCTATGGCTCACAAAAAAAAAGCCACAGAACCTTTTCTATGGCTCATTCTATAATTCGCATCTCAATAACCCATCAAATCAGTACTTTGGTTATAGCCTCCAGCAATTCTTTATATTCCCGCAGAAAAGCATCGTGATGTGTTTTGACAAAAGCGATATCACCGTCCCGGGAAGCAAACTCCAACTCTTTTGCTCTCTCGGAGATTTCCATAACACCAATGGTCTTTAAGGAACTTTTGATCGAATGCACCGTGATTCGATACTGTTCATAATCCTCTTTTATAAAAGCCTGCTGAAGTGCTCCTGATTTATCTTCCTCTGCAAACACGCGTAATGTTTCATAGAAAAACTCTTTGGAGTCCATACAATATGTCATCGCTGTTTCGATATCCATCTGCGGACACACTTCGTGCAAACGCTCCCGTTCCACTTCCGAAAAATGATCCTCCTCCGCCGGATCGGTCATTTCCGTACTGGTCATTTCCTTCTCCGTATCCGTTTCGATCTTATCTTTTCCCTGGTCCGAAGAGATCTTTTTCTCCTCCGGCAGATGTTTTTCCAGTAACTGGCACAGTTCCCGGCTATCGATCGGCTTGGAAAGATAATCATCGAATCCCTTGGCCAGATACATTTCCCGAACCCCCGCTATGGCATTGGCCGTAAGCGCGACCACCGTTGTGGTATCCGGTATCAGATCCTGCTCTCGGATCGCTTCTAAGGTCTCAAAACCGTTCATTTCCGGCATCATATGATCCAAAAAGAGAATATCATATTGCTTTTCCCTCAGCTTCTTGAGGCATTCCCTGCCGGAAGAACAAAGATCCGCCTGAATCCCAAAAATCCCCAGCAATTTGTCCGCTACCTTCAGGTTCATCCCGTTATCGTCCACCACAAGAATGTCTGCTTCGGGAGCGCGGAGAGATTCCTCCGATTTCACAAATACCGGCCGTGCAACAGCATCGTAATCCCCCATCGGCTGCGCATCCACGATCTCCTGACGGATCTCAAAGGAAAAAGTGGATCCCTGGCCGTATACACTGTGCACCTCCAAATGGCTGTTCATTTTCTCCAGCAGACCGGTCACGATGGACATCCCCAGGCCTGTTCCCTCGATGGAACGGTTATGTGTCAGATCCAGCCGTTTAAAGGATTCAAACATCGCCTGAAGATCTTCTTCTTTGATCCCGATCCCGGTGTCCGTCACTTCCGCATACAACATAACCGCAGCATCTTCTGCCTTCTGCTTTCGAACGCAGAGCGTAACGGATCCCTTTTCCGTATATTTGACAGCGTTGGTCAGAAGGTTGGAGATCACCTGACGGATGCGGACATCATCGCCTCTCATCTTTCGCGGCAATTCCGGATCGATCTGAAGGATGAGATCCAGTCCCTTTTCTTTTGCCCTTTCCGTCACCGTATTCTTCAGGTCATTGATCAAAACCGCGGTTTCGTATTCCACCGGAACGATCTCCATTTTTCCATCTTCGATCTTGGAAAAATCAAGGATCGTATTGATAATCGACAAGAGTGTTTTACCGGAGCTCTGAATATTTGCGGCATATTCCCGGATTTCCGGCTGGGTGCATTCACGCAGCACCATCTCGTTCATTCCCAGGATCGCATTGATGGGGGTACGGATCTCATGGGACATCTGCGCCAAAAAGGAACTCTTTGCTTCGTTGGCAGCTTCTGCGGAAGATTTTTCCAGCCGCAGGATCTCCGCCTCCATTTCCTGTTGCCGCTCCTTCAGTTTCATGGCCTCCAGCCGTCTCGTTTCCGGTGTATTGTCTTCCGTCCGCAACTGGTATCCCTTGATCTTTTTCCCCACATACAGATACTCTGCCGTGACCTTGTAACCGATATCGTTCTGTGTTACATAGAAAAATGCATCATCCCGTTTCTCATCCAAATGCCGGATACAATTCATGATATCCGCAAATACCGGATTTTCTCCGGTAAGCGTCTGATCCACATACAGATCATCCAATTCCGGAAGACATTCCAGTGCGGGATCCGTACAACCAAGATAATGCATTTTCAGATCAAACGACACAAAACCGATGCTGCCGTTTTCTGCCAGGTTAGAAATAAAGGAACCGGACACATCATACAGAGTGATCCTTCGCATAATGACCAGGAACATGATCTGCGCAAAGGTATAGGATGCCGGAAGAAGCTCCAGGGCAGGATGAAATGCCTTGCCGGCTAGGAACGCAAAGATGATCACAAGATAAACAATCAACATCAGAACGGAATTGGTCTTGGAAATATTCTTACTGGTGAGACTGTACAGGATCACCGACAGATTGACGATCAGGTACAAGGCGATGACGACATAATAGAAAGTATGTACCGGCCCGTACTCTTTCACCAGATAAGAAACACCGTCCATACTCCTTAATTCGGCACTTTTATAAAGTAGGCCGGTTTTTTCCGTATTCATGGAAAAGAACAAAATGACAGAACCGATCGCAAGAAGGATCGCCGTACAGATCTTGGGCATCTTCACCCTGCAGAAGTTCATAACATATAAAAAGAAGAACAGTTCCAAAAAGCATCCGTCGAAATACTCAATGGTATTTGCAAGCAAAGCCTCCGATACATTCTGAGCTGTTGCCACCTTGAGGTAACCGAGATTGATGACCGGTATGAACATAAAGATCATGGCAAAATGAACGGAAATACCGCGTTCCCAGCGAAGAACGAATATGGAAGACAATATCACGGATAAAACCACCATCGCATGGAAATAGTAGATCATATCAGACTTCCCTTTCTTTATACCCGCAATTAAGCCTCATGACAACTTCCGCTTACACCACGAGCGATATGCACAAGGTCAGCTATCCTTCATAAGGCACGATTTCTTCATTCCATTTCCGGATCTCGGACAATGCCAGCGGCACAGAAATAAACAGAGACAATACATCTGCCACCGTCTGGGAGATCTCTACTCCGGTCAGTCCAAATATAGTCGGCAGGATCAGGATCATCGGTATGAAACAAAGCCCGTTTCTTGCCGATGCGGTAATGGTCGCCTTTACACCTTTTCCGATGGACTGCAGCATCATATTGCTGATCACGATGAAGCCGGACAAAGGCAACACACAAGCCTGGCAACGCAACGCTACCGTACCGATGGCAACAACCGGCGGATCATCACGAAAGATGGAGATCACCTGCGGTGCAAATACAAAGCATACTACGCCGATGGCGCTTAAAAAGATCGTTCCCCATTTCACACAGAACCAGTAGCCTTCTTTTACCCGTCCCGTCAGCCCTGCTCCGTAATTAAACGAACAGACCGGCTGATAGCCTTGTCCGAAACCGATCAGCGCACAACTCATCAGCATAAAGACTCTTGTAGTGATCGTCATCCCGGCGATCGCCTCTTCACCACCCCACAGCCCGGCCGCACGATTCAGTAATGTTGTGGAAATGGCTGCCAGTCCCTGCCGGAACAGACTCGGCAGACCACCATTGATGATCTGTACCGTATAGTAACCATTGATATGCACATTCCGCAAATGCATGCGGATATTTTCTCCCTTACGGGATCCGACGAGCAGGATCAGAAAGCTGGCGATCTGTCCGGAAACCGTTGCGACCGCCGCACCACGAACTCCCATACTCATCACCAGGATCAGCAGCGGATCCAGTGCCATATTGATGATGGCACCGGATAGTAATCCCACCATCGCATACATAGCGCTGCCCTGGAATCGCAGCTGGTTATTGATCACAAACTGCGCCATCATAAACGGTGCACCAATCAGAATGATGCATCCGTATTCCCGGGTCATCTGCAAGGTGGTCGCCGATACATCCTCCGATGCCAGGAACCGCGCTATCCAGTCAATGTTTTCATTACCGATAAATGCAACGATCAGGCCGGTGAGCACCGCCATCACAAAACCGGTGGATGCCATATCCGATGCCTTTTCTTTTTCTCCGGCACCCAGCATGCGGGATAAATAATTACCGGATCCATGCCCATAGAAAAAACCAATGGCCTGAATGATGGCCATCATAGGGAACACGATCCCGACTGCCGCGGTTGCCTGCGTAGGATTCTCCGGGATCTTGCTCACAAAAAAAGTATCTGCCGTATTATAGATCCCCGTCACCAGCATACTGATGATCGTCGGTACCGCAAGCTGTGTGATCAGCTTCGGTACCGGCGTCGTTGTCATTTTTACATATCTGTCTTCTTTGGCATTCATAAAAAGCATTTTAGCACGAACGGAGCCGCTTTTCAATTTCCTCCGTTACGATCTGAAGTGCCTTGATGCGCGCGTAGTGCTTATCGTTGGACTCCAATATGTGCCAGGGTGCAAACTCCGTACTGGTCTTCTGGATCATCTCGTCAATCGCCACTTCGTACTGGTCCCATTTCTCGCGGTTCCGCCAGTCCTCGTCCGTGATCTTCCACTGCTTCTCCGGTGTGTTCTGCCGGTCCGTAAAACGCGCCAGCTGCGTCTCTTTGTCGATCTGCACCCAAAACTTTACGATCACAGCCCCCCAGTCATAGAGCTCTTTCTCAAACTCATTGATCTCGTTATAAGCCCTCTGCCAGTCGTTCTCGGAGCAGAAACCTTCCAGACGCTCCACCATCACGCGCCCATACCAGGTGCGATCAAAGATGGCAATGTGCCCGTCCTTCGGCAGCCGGTTCCAGAAACGCCACAGATAATGCCGGTTCTTCTCCCTCGGTTCCGGCGACGCAATGGGGTGCACTTCAAAACCGCGCGGATCCAGTGCTGCCGTCAGGCGCTTGATGTTGCCACCCTTGCCTGCTGCATCCCAGCCTTCATAGGCAATGATCACCGGCACTTTCTTTTGATAGATCCGGTTGTGCAGGTCTGCCAGCTTATCCTGCAGTTCCTCCAGTTCCTCATCGTAATCCTCGTCACTGATGGTCTTATCCAGATCATATTCCGACAGCTTAGGCATCTGTTTGAGCGGGAAGATATTCTGCAGTACCGTGGCAGCGCGCCCGGTATTCTGCAGGGCGATATCGATGTTCTTCACCAGCAGTTCCGTCACCTGCAGTTCCGCCCACTTCCGGTTCTTGGAATCAATGAAATACCAGGGTGCGATAAACTGATTGGTCGCCTCCAGATATTCGTCATACACATCCATGCACTTGCCGTAATGCTTATTCTGCCAGCGGTCCCATTTCTCCACGCGCCATGAGGTACTCTTATCCTCTTCCAGTTCCTCCAGGCGTTTCTTCTGCTCCTTTTCGGAGATATGAAAGAAAAATTTCACTACCAGATAACCGTTATCCGACAGTGTCCGCTCAAAACGCTTGATGCTGGTCAGCTGCCTGCGGTAATCCTCTGCGCTTGTCTCCTCCAGCAGTTTATTTTTCGTCACCTCATCCATCCACGAGCCGTCAAAGAAGGAAAACTTCCCCGCCTCGGGAATACGCACAAAATAGCGATACAAAAACGGCCGGCGAAGTTCGTCTTCCGACGGTTTCGACAGGGTCTCCGTCTTGTAAAACCGCGGATCCAGATTCTTGATCACCTTGCCGAGTACGCCGCCTTTTCCGGCTCCGCCCCAGCCGTCAAAAATAACCAATACCGGCAGTTTCTTCTCTTTGATCGCCATCTGCCGTCCGGCCAATTCCATTCTTGCCGTCTTCAACCGCTCCGCGATCTCTTCCTCCGACGGTCGCTCGCCTTTCACCCAGTCTTTCAGCATAGAAACACCTCCTTATCAAATAAGTAACCTGTCCGTAACACCCCAAAACTACTATTTATAATATATCAAAATTTCCTTGTTTTCTCAATGATTTTGGGCATAGAAACATGATTTTCCGTAATTTACAAAGCCCCCTGAAAATGCTATAGTATATAATGGTGTGAGAGTTTTATTTTTGTATTCTATTTCTTATGGAGGTACCCATGAAAGATCATAAATTTATCACCATCGGTGAGATCATGCTGCGTCTGACTCCGCCGAATTACGAAAAGATCCGTATGGCTTCGGTATTTGAAGCAAGCTATGGCGGCAGCGAAGCCAATATCGCTCTGGCCCTGGCAAATCTGGGAGTAGACAGCAGCTTCTTCTCCGTCGTCCCGAACAATTCCATTGGAAAGAGCGCCATCCGTATGCTGCGCAGCAACGATGTACACTGCTCTCCCATGATCTTAAGCACACCGGAAGAGACACCGACCCACCGACTGGGCAGCTATTACCTGGAGACCGGTTTCGGGATCCGCGCCAGCAAGGTGACCTATGACCGCAAACACAGTGCCATCACCGAATACGATTTTTCCCATGTGGATATGGAAAAACTGCTCTCCGGGTTCACCTGGCTGCACATGAGCGGCATCACACCCGCATTGGGACCGAACTGCGCGGAACTCACCCTGCGTGCCCTAAAGACCGCCAAAGAAATGGGACTGACCGTCAGCTTCGACGGCAACTTCCGTTCCAAGCTTTGGAGCTGGGAGGAGGCCCGCAGCTTCTGCACACAATGTCTGCCCTATGTAGATGTGCTGCTTGGCATCGAACCCTATCATCTGTGGATCGATGACAACGATCCCGCAAAGGGTGACCGGAAAGACGGCATTCCCCTGCAGCCCAGCTATGAACAGCAGGACGAGATCAACCGCGCTTTTGCCCAGCGTTATCCGAACATCAAATGTATCGCCCGTCATGTGCGCTATGCCCACAGCGGCAGTGAAAACAGCTTAAAAGCCTTTCTCTGGTATGATGACCATACCTTTGAAAGCAAGCTTTTCACCTTTACGATCCTGGATCGCGTGGGGGGTGGGGATGCCTTTGCCAGCGGACTGATCTATGCTATGATGCACGAATATAAACCCATGGATATGGTCAATTTTGCCGTTGCCAGCAGTGCCATCAAGCACACGATCCGCGGAGATGCCAATATCACGGACGATGTGGATACCATCAAGAACCTGATGGATATGAACTACGATATAAAGCGATAATGAAAAAGAAAACCCCGTGGCCGGAAAACCACGGGGGATTTTTTATTTCTGCGTTCTTACTTCTCTTCCGGTGCGAACAGATCACGGAACCACTTCAGCGACTCTACATACGCTTCGTATACCGGATCGATCTCAATATCACCCACTACCATCAGACGGGATACTTCCTGCCAGGATGCCGTTTCGTAATGCAGCATAAAATCATACAATCCTGCAAACGGACCGTTGCGCTCCAGCAGTGCCGAACGGATCTCCTTGGAGACTCTTACCATATCCAATGCAACTGCCATCGGCTTCTCAATGATCACATCCAGTACGGAGAACAGTCCCATCAGGAAGAGTTCCGATGACTGGCTGGCCATATGGAATACCGGCGCTAAGTTTTCCGCAAATCTCGCACGGATCATCGCCATACGCATGATCTCGCTCGGACGGTCCACACAGAGTTCCTTGGTCGCTGCCGTATTGATCCAGCGCTTCAGTTCCCGCTGTCCCAGCATCGCCGCCGCATGCTTTACATCCTTGATACCGGCATTGACCGTCATACGGTTTACCATCTCCAACATGGAAAGTACCAGTGCCGGGTCACGCTCGATAACTTCTGCCGCATCGCTTAAGTCAAAATCGATATCATTGACTACGCGAAGCAGTTCCAGATAGTTTACTTTCAGCGGCGCGATATCTTCCGTTCCCTTCTTCACCGGCATACGGAAGAACTCGCCTTCGTAAAGATCATATCCGCCGCCCTCTTTTAAGCGGTCATATTCATCCTGACTGTCTACATTTACCGCCACCAGCTTGATCTGCGGATAAACCTTTGAGAAATATACTTTTGCTTTGCTGATATCAATGCGCTTATGGTTCAGCATGATATAATCCATCAACTTCAGGATCTCACGATATTCTTCAAAACGATTGACCGGAAGCTTGCGGATCGCAAACTTGTAGCCCTGCTCCTTCAATTCCTGAATACGGTCCACATAACGATCCTCTGCCGGGATCTCCTGATCCAGCACCAGTACCACGCGGTCATGGGGCGCGTCACACTGCTCTGCGATCTCTGCAAAGAACGAGATATTGTTGAGCTCCACAAAGACCAGCTTGTCACCGGCCACTGTCTCCAGCCCCATATTCTCAATCAGCTCAAAGCCGACCACATTGGAAGCCCCGTCAAAACGTCCCATACCCAGCATCCGTGGATTCAGCAAGTAATTCTCTTTCTGCGCAAATACGGAATACGCGCAAACGCTCATAGTATGATCAAATAACGGGATCAGTGTCGCCAGCATAGTCTGCCCTCCTAATACATTTCGATAATCTGCGCACTTTAGCACGCATTATTATATATTGTAACATAAAAAAACGGCTTTGACGATAGTCTTTTTTGTGGATTTTGACGGTATCTTTTTATTTCCAATACGGACCATATTCCACCTTGTCCGCCTGCTCGGGCCGTTCCTCAATGGGATAAGTCCAGGCATCGTTGTAATAAGGCTTGAGCTTCTTCGGCATATGTTCGATCCCGCCAAACCGCGAACCATCCCACCGTCTGCCCATGATACCAAACAAGATCTGTAGTACGCCTCCGACATAGACGGCCTGCTTTCCGGCTTTTTTGATCTCAGCCGCCAGCGGAAATCCATAGGCCCCACAGCTCAAAAGTGCAATATCAAAGTCCTTTTCCAGGATCTCCTGCTTCATAAAATCCAGAGCATCAAACCAGGTCGCGAAACGCTCATCCCGAAGATCCCCGATTGTCATCAGGGACTGATATACCTGCAGATCAAAAGCCGGCAGTATGTCCGTCCCCGGATAGATCTGCTCCCGCTTCGCATACTGCTGCCGCACCGAATCCGGGAAAGATGTGACCACCAGCACTTTTTTACCTGCCAGTGCCCTGCTCCAGTGATGTTCCAGGGCAAACACATCAAACACGCCCAGACTCTCTGCCACCAAAGCCGACTCCGGCAGATAGCGGTCAATGAAATAGTCTTCCAGAAACTGCCGGTTGCAGGCATAGATGTCCGTTACCTGCAGGCTGTCGGTCATTGTCTGCAGGAAACGCTCTCCCAGAGCAGTATCGTTCGGAAAAAAACCGGCACACTGGTAAATATTGTTCATCGTAAGCGCATATTTTTTGCGGATATGAAACTCATACATCCGCATCACCGCCTGCTCAAACAAACCGACACGCCCTGCCATAAACGGCTGTCCGGAAACAATTGCCTTTTCGATCGCACAGGAAGCATCCTCTACATTAAGCATCTGCCTCCTGCAATATTTCAAATGCTTTCCCAGCTTTGGCAGTTTCTGCCGCACTGTATGCTTTACTGCGTGGCTAAACCACACGACACTGTTTGCCATAACGCATTAAACCTTCAGTTTTCGTTCCTTCATAATGCTCATATATGCCGGGCGGATGATCTTGCTGTTGCCCACAAGTTCCTCGATCCGGTGCGCACTCCATCCGGCGATACGCGCGATCGCAAAAAGCGGTGTATACAGTTCCACCGGAATGCCCAGCATGTTATAAACAAAGCCGCTGTAAAAATCCACATTAGGACTCACACCCTTATAGATATGGCGCTTGGCCGCGATCACTTCCGGCGCGATCTTTTCGATGTTATTATACAGCTGCAGTTCATCGCAGCGTCCCTTCTCCTGTGCCAGTTTCTCCACAAAGGATTTGAAGATCTGTTCTCTCGGATCGGAAATGGAATATACCGCATGGCCCATACCATAGATCAGTCCCTTACCGTCAAAAGCATCTCCGTTGATCATCTTCGTCAGATATTTGCGGATCTCGTCTTCATCCTCATAGTCCCGGATATGCTCCCGTACATCCTCCATCATCTCCATCACCTTGATATTGGCACCGCCGTGTCTGGGTCCCTTCAGGGAAGACATAGCCGCTGCCATAGTCGCATAGGTATCCGAACCGGAAGAGGTGACTACTCGTGTCGTAAACGAAGAGTTATTACCGCCGCCATGCTCCATATGCAGCATCAGCGCCACATCCAGCACATCTGCTTCCGTCTCGGTAAATTTTCCGTCCGGCCGCAGCAAGCGCAGGATATTCTCCGCGGTAGACTTTCTCGGTAACGGATGATGAATATACATACTCGCGTTATTCTCATAATGATTGTAGGCATGATAGCCGTATACCGCCAGCATCGGGAAGGTAGCGATCAGCATGATACACTGGCGCAGATTATCTGCCAGATCCCCGGCGAGTGCATCCGGATCGTAGCTCGCCAGTGTCAGGATACTTCTGGTCATACTGTTCATGATATCCCTGCCCGGCGCCTTCATGATGACATCTCTCGTAAAATTCGTCGGTAGCGATCTGCTCTTTGCCAGATGTTTGATAAAATCCGCCGCTTCCTCTTCGTCCGGCAGTTCCCCAAACAACAACAGATACGCTGTCTTTTCAAAGCCAAAGCGTTTCCCGGACATCAGTTTTACCAGATCACGCACATTGTATCCGCGATACCACAATTCACCGTCACACGGAATCCGCTTATCTCCTTCTTCCTTCATGGAAACGATCTTGGAAATATTGGTCAGACCGGTCAGCACACCTTTGCCGTTCAGATCCCGCAGGCCCCGCTTTACATCATATTTGGCAAAGAGCTTATCCGAGATCGTATCATGCTCGACACAGGTCTCCACCTTCTTTTCCGCATACTCCATAATGTTTTTGTGATAAGACATTCGTTCCTCTCCTTCGTATTCCTTTTAATCCGTATATTCTACATGATCTTTCCCGTTATTTTTTCCCTTATACAAGCGTTTATCCGCCCGTGAAATGATCTGTTCGATGTCCTCTTCCCTTGCCCCTTCGCAAAGGCCAACGGTCATGGTCACAGAGAAATCAGCTTCCCCACCGGTAAACCGGCGCTCCCGTATTGTTTGCAGGATCTTTTCCGCCGTCTGACTCTTCAGCGGATACAAAACTTGTGAATCTCTCTCCGATTGAGAAATATTTTTATCCATACAATAACCCCGTTGTTAAGCAGACCTAACTATCTGATTATACAATAAAACAAAGGCTTTTGCAAATTTCAACTCACCGCAGATCCACGGCACTTTCGATGCCGAGATAGCCGGGGCCGAACATATATATGAACAAATCCGGATCGATGGAGCGGATCCAGTCTTTCGCAGAGTCGTTGCCTGACAGATATCGCAGGTCGATCAAGTCAATGGATGCGCACTGGCTGGCCAGAAATACCGAAACCGGGACAGCGACGGAGTCACGTACGATCACAAGATGCGGGCCTTCCGGATTGCGACGGTTTTCGATGCGGATATGGTCGTAGTCGCGGTCCAGGTAGGTATAGTAGGCATAATAATCAAAGCTGTAGTGTGCCACATTGCCGTAGTTTACGAAGCAGTCTTCGAAAGTCCCCTCTTTATGAATGCCTTCCGACGGCACATCCAGCGTATAGTCCGTATCATATTTGGGCAGCCACAGATCGTAATCGTCCAGCCCGGTGTAATAGCGGCCGGCCATACGCCCATGGGTTCCCAGAAAGACCTGCTCATAGATCCTTTTTTCGTAGCTGTCTTCCTGCAGCGCCTCGTCCCGTTTTCCGCCATCCAGTCCGATGGAGAACATATAATCTGCAATGGTTTGATATGCCAGGAAAGCAGCATTGTTCTTCCAGTGGTGATCGCTGCGATAGTAATAGGAATACCAGTCACCGCCGTCCGCCTCCAGCACATCACGCATCGCGATATGCGGAATGTCTCGTGCTTCCAGCGCATCCACCATATTATAATACTTCTGATTGGCATAGCTGATCACGCCCTCCGGCAGATCCTCTTCCGCCCGTTCCTTGGAAGGCACTGCCACAAACAGATACTCCGCTCCGATCTCCTGCGCAAAGGCATAGGCTTCTTCTGCGCCATTGATCCCGACAGTGATATCCCCAAACTGGTCTGCCATGGTGGCTACACCGTTATCCAACAGCGTCACATCTTCATAGACGGTACTGCCAAACGCCAAGCGTTTTCCCATGGCCTTTTGCAGTGCTCCCCATGCATTGATGGCATGGTCCTGCACCAGCTCCAGTTTTTCCAGACCTTTGCGTCGTCCGTCCGGCTCCAGGCTGCGTACCATCTCCCAGAGATTGACCGCCGTAAAAAGAAAGATCACGGCCAGGAAAAATACCAATATGAACTTGTCTTCGCTTTTTGCTTTTTTCATAATTATCCCAAAATATCAGAGTCTCTTGCCTTCCCCTCTCTGGGGGGAAGGTGCCCGAAGGGCGGATGAGGGGTATTTGTTTATCATCTGCAATTAAAAGTTAAAATAAATAAACGGACTATAGTTCCCCTTGATGATATATATAATACATACCGCAAATACCGCACACAGCAGGATCTCGTACACCCACCGCTTTTTCTCCAGCCACTTGCCGGCCGGCATAGAGAAGGTGATCGCACCTGCGAAGAACAGCCAGTTATCTTTCAGATAAAACAGTGTAGTCGCATCACTGACACCAGCAGCACCGATGCCAAACATCATCCCCAGATATCTTCCCATCGTTGCCAAAGTCGGGGATGCAAAGATCGTCATACCGATCAGTGTCAAAAAGATGGTCACGATATGTGCCGGTACGGTCGGCAGCTGCCATTTTTTGCCGTAACCGCTGGCCCGCTCAAACATCAGAAGGATCGCATAATACAGTCCCCACAGTACATAGTTCCAAGCTGCCCCATGCCACAGACCGGTCAGCGCCCACACGACCAGGATATTACGATACTGCTTCCACAGGCTTACCCTGCTGCCACCCAGCGGAATATACACATAATCCCGGAACCAGCTGGCCAGAGAGATGTGCCATCTGCGCCAGAAATCCCCGATATTCTTTGCGATATAGGGATAGTTGAAGTTTTCTTCAAAGGTGAAACCAAACATCCGCCCCAGGCCGATGGCCATATCGGAATAGCCTGCAAAATCATAATAAATGCGCAGGGTATAACACAAAGCTCCAAGCCACGCAAATGAAACCGAGATGCTGTCTCCGCCGGCGACCTTTGCCATAATGCGGTCTGCAAACAAGCTCATGATATCCGCCAGCAGGATCTTCTTTCCCATACCGCAGATAAAGCGTTTCACACCGGCCGCAAAATCACTTACCGTTTCCTTACGGTCATAGATCTGCTCCATGATCGTCTCGTAACGCACGATCGGTCCGGCCACCAGCTGCGGGAATAAAGAAATATACAGTCCGGTATACAACGGATTTTTCTGCGGCGGTACTTTTCCGCGATACACATCGATGATGTAGGACAACGCCTGGAAAGTAAAAAATGAAATACCGATAGGCAATGCGATCCCGGTCAGCGGGATCTCCAATCGGAACAGGCGGTTCACATTGGTGATGGAAAAATCCAGATATTTATAGATGAACAAAAGCCCCAGATCGATGCATACTGCCAACGCCAAGAGAAGCTTACGGTGTTTCGCGCCGCCATCCGGTGCCAGGAAACGCCCGAAGCCATAGTTCACGGCGATGGAAAATAACAGCAGCAGGATGTTCCACTTCTCGCCAAAGGCATAGAATACCAGACTGGCGATCAGCAGACAGATATTCTTTGCGGTGATATTTTTCCTGCACGGTCCGAAATAAAAGAACAAAACCACCGAGAAGAAACAGAACAAAAAGATGATACTCGAAAAAACCATCTTATCTCTCCCTCTCGATCTTTCCGCCTTCTACGCGATAAACCATATCGCATTTTTCAATGGTCTGCAGGCGGTGAGCGATAATGATCAAAGTCTTTTCGCCCTGGAAACGGTTGATGGAATCCATGATCGCGCTCTCGGTATCATTATCAAGTGCCGAGGTTGCTTCATCCAGGATCAATACTTCCGGATCTTCATACAACGCTCTGGCAATACCGATACGCTGACGCTGACCGCCGGAAAGACGCACACCGCGCTCTCCGATCCCGGTCTCCAGGCCTTCCGGCAGGCCTTTCACAAACTCATCCAGCTGCGCATCCTTCAGTGCCTTCCAGAGTCTGTCCTCATCGATCTCTTCTTCCGGAATGCCGAATGCCACATTCTTGCGAATGCTGTCATCCAGCATAAAGATCGTCTGCGGAATATAACCCACATTTTTGAGCCACTTCCGGTAATTGTCTTTGGCCATCACATCCTGTCCGTCGGCAGTGATCGTGCCTTCCTGCATCTTGAGCAAGCCCAGCAACACATCTACGATGGTGGACTTACCCGCACCGGAAGAGCCCACGATACCGATACTGCTGCCTACCGGTACGGTAAGCGACGCGTGATCAAAGATCTGCACTTCCGTATTCGGATAATGATAGCAGATATCTTTCAGTTCGATCTTGTCCCTTACCGGCAGTTTTTCTTTTACCGGTGCCAAATCCGACATATCCGTATGGTCCGCTCCGATCTCATTTTGCAGATTATCGGAAACGCCCATCATAAACGGTTCGAAATAAGCGATATTGTTCAACTGGTTGTTGATACGGTTTGCACAGGGCATCAAACGCACCACTGCAATACCGAATGCACCGATGATCGCCATCATCTGCGAAGTATCCTTACCCTGCAGCATCAGGATCATCATATACAGCACCATTGCCGCCACACTGACGGTTTCGATCAAAAGACGCGGAATATTGTTGTACAGCGTATACTTCTGCACCGCATCCACATAGCCCTTACCGCAGCGGATATACTCATCCACGAAATACGCTTCGTGTCCGCCGATCTTCACATCCTTGATACCAGTCACACTCTGACTGATCCATTTGAACAGACCGGAATAGTAATTCTGATTGTCCTCACCGGCTTTGTGCATGATGGGTTTCAGCACCACCTTGATGATGAAGAGCGTTACGATCAACAGTGCCGAGATCATCAATGTCATCATCGGCTCCGCGATAAACAAAACCACTGCCAAAAAAACAAAAACGATACTCTCGGATAACAACTACAACAGCGACAGGATCAGCGCATACATATTGTTTACATCCGATGTGATGCTGCGCTGGATCACCGCGGTATCCGCATTGAGGAAATATTCATACCCGCGGCGCATATAGTTTTTCATCATTCGTTCGGAGGTACGGAACTGGTTGGTGTAAACAAAACGATACAGCACCTTCTGCTGCAAAAACAGATACAGGTTCTTGAAAATAAATACCACGATCAGTGATGACATGATCAGCATGGTAAATGTTTCCCGGGAATGCATCCCCAGCACCCGGTACAGTGTGGAGACGATCTCATTGTTCTCAACGGCGTTGGCATCCATCAAAAGCGTGATCACCGGTATGATGATCGTTACGCTGGCCGTCTCCAGAAGCGCTCCGAAGAGCATCATCAAAAGCAGAACGATCATAAATCGCTTCTGCTTTCCGTCCAGCAAAATATTCAGTTTCTTCAGTATCTTAACCATCTTGTATTGTTCCTACACCGTAAATTCTTCGATCTTGCAGGTATGCGTTTTTTTCTTTTCATCATAGTTCACACCTACAAACAGCAAACCGCCTTTATAGTTGTTCAGCGATTCAAAGTATTGTTTATCACGAATCCGCTTCAATGCGCCCCCCGCGCTTTTGTTATACTTCAGTTCAATGACCATCGCCGGCAGACCGGAAACATACGGAATAAATACCACATCGGCAAAGCCCTTTCCGGTAGTCATTTCCTTAATGATCGTATACTTATTCAGCGCATAAATGTATGCCAGATAGATCGCACTCTGCAAGGCATCTTCATTATTGTAGCTTCGATTGCTGGTCACATGAATATGACTTTCATCCAGAGCCGCTGCTACCGCTTTGTGATCCTTCCTCAAGGTGCTTTCCAGCAATTCTCTGGACGACTCGATGATCCGGTTTGTAATCTCATAACCGGGTTGGGTTTCAATGGCATTAAACCATTCCTGCCGGATCTCCCGGTTCGGGATGCGACAGGTGTTTGTCTCCCGCTCATAAGCCAAATAGCCCACATGGATCAGATATGTAAATGCATCATTCCTGCTACTGAAGGAATTCATGGTATTTAAGTATCTGGTCACATTGACTTCCACCTTTTCCCCGGCAAGCATACGGATCACTGCGTCCTTCATACCGTCAAAATTGGCATCCAGTCGGTCGCTGATCACCTGATAGGAAGATGTCTTCCCCCAGTAATTGGAATAATCCTTATCCAGCATACTCTGCACTACCGATTCCGGATTATAGATTTCAAAACCTCTCTGTGCATACCCGTCATACCAGCGCCGGCACTCTTCATAATCCATCCCCCATTCCCGGCAGAGTGCCTTCACTTCCTCCGGTATGAATCCGACATATTCCGCCAGTTCTTTTGCATCCAGGATCGTATATTCCCGAAAATTATTCAATTTCGACTGGATCTTGTCACGCACTACCGGAAGGATACCGGTCAGGTAAGCAAGCGAAATTGCCGGTCGCAGTGTTGCACTTTTGAACAATCCGTTCAGAAAACTCAGGAATTCATCAAAAAGCGTTGGTGGCACTTGTTCTCGTACCAGTACATCATACTCATCGATTAGTATAATAAAGGTTTCCCCGGTTTCTGTATGAATACGTTGTATGCACTTTGCCACAGAATCATTTTTTGCAAAAGAAATCTGCGGGAACTGTTTTGCCATTTCCGCTTTTATCTCCCTCTTCAGTTCCTTAAGCATATTCCGTTTGTTTTCCGTATTCTGATATTCGCTGTTCAGATCGATCTTGATCACATTATACTTATTCCGCTTCTCCTCATACCCTTCCACTTCGGATATCTTCAGCTTTGAAAACAATTCCTGAGAATCACAGCCCTTCGAATAATAGGCTGCGATCATCTCACTTGCAATCGTCTTTCCGAAACGCCTGGGGCGGGAGATCACAATATACTTATTCTCCTGATCAATAAACTCATTCAGCACTTTCAGCATACATGTTTTATCTACATAGATTTTTGATTTTAATGCCCCCGCAAAATTACTGTTTCCCGGATTTAAATACACTCCCATATTTTGCCTCCAACATCTTACAACTATCCGACATCACCTGTATATGTTTTCAACTGATCTATTCGTCTTCATAATACCATAAAACCGATAGTCTGTGAAGTTACTGTCCTCAGGAGCCTGTACTCCCACTCCTATTCTTCTCTGATCGATATCCTCAACAGCACATAACTGATGACAGAAAACAGTACAACCAGTACTGTATTGACCTGAGTAGAGAATCGCACAAAAAATACCGGCAACAGTCCGAGGAATAATGCTGCCGTAGTAATACCGAACGCGATTCCGGGATTCTTTTTCAAAACACTGAGACACATCGCAAAAGTGATGCTCATTGTCATGGAAAAGAAAAAACACCGATACATGAGATCACCATGATCTGATCTCCGAACACCAGAAAAGGGACAGCTACAAGAGTTCCTATCGTTGCGGTTTTTCGCGCTCCAATCCTGTCCGTGAGAAATCCGCCCAGCGCTTTTCCGCATCCCATGATAAAAAACAGAAAGAATGTCTGCCACAATTCTTTATTCCATGAAATAGGAATTGCATATCCGATATAGCTCCGTACAAAGGTGACGATAAAGGCGATCAAAAGAAGTGGTCCTGCAGATAATTTCCGGTTTGTAATGCAAAACACCGGATATCGTTCCATCCTGAGAGAGGCTTTGCAGGAAAGAGTCAAGATCTCCGATAATGCAAGCGGGATGATCAGAAAATACGGCGAAACCTGATGTGTTCCCAATGTCTGTCCGATCACCACGCCAAAAGAACCACCTGCCACAAACAGCGCAGACGGAAAAATCTTTCCTTTGCTTTCGGCAACCGTAGCGATCGCACCGCATTCATGCAATATCGCATTACCGATAGCCAGAATAATATATCCGAGAATATGGATTGTTTTGACCGGGGATGCCACCGCAAACACACTGATCAGCATCAGGAAATTGCCAATAGATTCATACGGCAGTTTTTTATGCCGGATAATAAAATCCCCGATCAATCCCTGCGGAAGAAATGCAAAGAAATCATAGATCAGTGCGATCGTCCCCGCCAATACCAACGGATAATGCAACCTGAGCAGGTAGAAACATACCACTTCCACACACGCATGGACAAAAAAATATTTTATGCCGATCTGATCCGTTTTATTCATCCGCATCTTTATGCTCTTCGTCCGGTGTTTCGGTCTGCTCTGATCCGGTCTGCTCATTCTTCAATTCACGCCGTATGATCATCACACCTCTGACGATCAAAAATGTAGCGCCAATCAAAAATGCCGGTATCGCAAGGAATCCACCAAGATAAACTATATTTCCTAATCCTGCATCCAATAACATAAATTGTTCCATCACCATTTCACTCCCAAATGCATTTCATTATGGCAACCAATCTCTCAGCCATACTATTACAAGACTTATAAGCAATCCTACAAAACAACTGAGAATATTTGCAAAATAGCTTGTCTTGAGTACCTGTGAAAAACTCAGTGGAGATATTTTTTTATACGCATAAGCCTCATAGAGAGGAATTAACATCAATTCCGCAAAAACATACCAGGCAATAAGAATAAAATTTTCAGCAAAAAATCCCATAATAACCAATACAACATTAAAAACTGCATTGGTAAGCATATTGATGCCGCGGATATACTCCTTATTCCCGGTCACGCCGGCTTTCACAATGATCGGTGTTTCGATCCATATCGTGAGTTTTACCGAAAGCAACAAAATTGCAATTCCGATCAATACAGGTACTATGATCATTCCGATAATGAGTAACATATATTTTATCCTGTCTCCTTACTGTCTTTTTCCCTCTGCATCTTTTCCGAATGCTCCTTCTGTGCTATCACACCTAAGAACTTCTTCCGAAAAAGTTCAGATCATATCATCATAACGATGTTTGGTCTTTGGTTCATACTTATCCATAAAGTCATGTCCCAGGCGGATCTTTTCTTCCGCAAAATCGATGGCGGCCAGTTCGGTATAGACCGAAACCACACGATTGAATTGGATGCCCGCAAAAAAGTTTAACAGTTCCATAGGTACCGTTGATGCAAACTGCGGACACTGCGGAAACAGATTTTTATAGTCCAGCAGATCACGGGGATGGGGTTTGATAAACACCAGCGTCTCCTGCCCCTTCGCATCCTTCCCGAACATTTCCAGCTGATCGTCCATGATACGCCTTCTGGTGTCCAGATCACACAAAGGGTCTGTCAGGATCAGTACCGTTTCCCGGCCGGACGCATTGGCTTCTGCGATCCGCTCCTCGATTTCCGTCTTGTTTTCCACAAACGCCCTCAGCAGCAGCTCTTTATCTTCTGCCGTCAGCCGCTCGTACAACGGGCGTCTGGGCACTTCTTTATATTTGTGATAATCGTACTTTAATACACTGCGGTCATTCACTTCCATATCGATGCAATATTGGGAATAACCGTTTTCGATATGGATCAGGTTGTGTTTTGCAAACCACGCCTTCATCCCAAAATGTCCCCGGTTGGTCACACGGGCACTGTCCAGTGTTTTCAGACAATCCAGGCCATCTTCCAACGCATGGTAATATATCTTATTCTGATTCAGATAAACACCCACAGGATCGGAGTCGCAGAATACATAGATATCCTTATATTCCTTAAAATCCACCGGTACAAACTGTGCCTGACACTGTGCAAACTTCTTCGTAAATTTGATACGCTGCAGCATATTCGCCGCAATATTTCCCCGGTCTTTCTTATATTCCATCAGTTCCGGAAAAAACTCCGGACGCTTCTCATCGTACTCATAAACGCCCTCAAAATAACCGGTCTTTTCCAGCCGGTCCTTCAGTCCCGCAAAATTGTTGGACATAAGACTGAGTACCACCGTAGCTCCGCCCTGCTGTTCTTTTGGCAGAGCCAGCTCCTTCAGAAAAGTGATGTATACATGATAGAATGTGTGGCATACATAAATACGATCTTTCATATGGTTTCCGCTTTCTCAAAAAAACACCTCATCCGGCCTTCGGCCACCTTCCCCTCAAGGGGAAGGCAAGGCGCTCAGTTGGAACTTATTATTTTCCCCTCAGTTTCATGGTCACCCTGTGTACGGAACGGATCCCCTTTGGTGAGAACGCGAGCAGCTTCAGATAGCTTCTCTGCTTCTTATTCAGGTATCGGTTCTTCTTGATCTCCGGCTTCTCGCTGCGCACAAAACGCACAATACGCATGTAGAATGCGTTCTTATGCTTCATCTCTTCGATGGGGATGTGCAGCAGAAAATCCAGTGCCTGTACCAGCCGGAATCGTTTCCCCTCATCCATATACTCAGGATAATGATCCCTGGCGATCCGACAGGCCGTAAACGCGTTGTACATCATATCCTCGTACAATCCCTGCTTGTATTCACCGCGGGTCACACTGTCTTCACACAAACGGATGTTGTATCCCACAATGCCCAGCGTGGGGATCCCGGCTTCCAGCGCCGGAATCATACGAAGGAGTAATTCAAAATCTTCGTTTTTCTTTCCTTCCGCAAAACGATATTTCTGCAGGAAATCCCGGTCAAACAGTTTGGTACAGAACGAACTGTCGCCCTCATGCATGATCAGCTCCCGGAAATATGCCTCATGCGTCAATACCTCACACTTGCCGTCTTCCCGTCTGGGCGCAACCACCATGGTTCCGTCCGGCGCGTAATTGCGGCTCATCAGCTGCACCAGATGCGTTCCCGGTTTTGCCTTCTGCATCCCTTCCAGCAGCGCCGCGTACATTCCCGGCTCGATCCAGTCATCCGCATCCACAAATCCGATATAATCACCGTCTGCCGCTGCGATCCCAACATTTCTTGCTGCAGAAGCTCCGGCATTCTCTTCCTGTCTCAGCACTCGCACACGCGAATCTTTTTCCGCATATTTTTCACAGATCTTCAGGCTGCCGTCTTGGGAGCAGTCATCGACCAACAAGACTTCCAGATTTTTATAGCTTTGCGCCAATACACTGTCCAGGCAGCGTTCCAGGTACGCTTCCTTGTTATAAACCGGTATGATGATGCTGATCTTGGATTGTCCTACTTCCATGTACTAATCCTCAAAGCCGCTTATAATTTTCCGCTACCATCGACGCGCAAAGCGAGCGCCATCCCCGGGGCCGATCTCGCGATCGCGGCACATAGGCTGCAATTCATAGGTGTCCGGATCTTCCTCCGCAAATTCCGGATCACCACCCTCCAGCAGCCCCTTGGCAACCCGGAGAAACTGTGCAGCCGCATTGTCGGCATTCCAGTGTTTCACGATGGTTTTGTATGCCCTTTCCCCGAAGGATCTGCGTTCCTCACGATCCGTGATCAATCCCCCTACTCTGCCCGCGAATCGATGCAAATCGCCCTCGCAGACCGCCCCGTTCCAATTCTGCTGCACCAGATACGGCACTGCCCCGATCTGTGAACGCACCGCTACCGCACATCCGCTGTTCATTGCTTCATTGAGCACTGCGCCCCAGCCTTCCTTCTCATCACTGGTAAACAAAAAGATATCACTACGCTCCATCTCCGCACGGATCTCTTCCGGCTTCAAAAAACCGGTAAAGTGCACCACATCCTGCAGGCCCTTTTCCGTAACCTGCCGTTGCAGTTCTTCCTCCATCTCACCGCCACCTGCCATGGTGAGGGTAAAACCTCCGGCCTTTTTGATGTCCGACACCAATCCCGGATTAAAACTCCGGTTCCTGTGTACCAACAGATTCACGATCTCGATCGCCCACTCCGGGTGCTTCCAGTCGATCATCCGCCCGGCCCAGAGAATGCGTACCGGCTCGCCCTCTTTGCTCTTTTTCCCAAAGAGCTCATCCATATCATAATGCTTTACTTCCGGGAAATATCCCCAGACAAACTTCTTTTTCGGGAAAGCCCGTACCAGCTTGTAATCCGAGCCCACAAAAGCTCCGGCGCATAACAGATAATAGGGTGCCCTGCGATATTGTGTAAAATCGTGATATTTCTTCTTCAGTCCTCTCGGAGAAAGAAACTTCCACTGTCCCTCTTTGTAGATCCGCTCACTGTAGCGAAAGGTCAGACTGCCGGCTTGCAGACGCTCTTCCAGCGCTGCCTCCGGTCCTTCGACTTCCACGCCGCCCCAGATCACCACATCACTCTGCAAAACATCCTGCCTTGCCGCCTCCGGATCCTCCTGCCACAGGCGCACATAAGGATATGCTGTCACATCCAGCCCCCAGCCCATGCGCACCCGCTCCTCTTCCATCGCTTCGGTCTGATAAAAAGTAAACTCTACCTCCGGTGTGTGTGCAAACGCTTCACACAACGGACGCTGATGATGATTGAAATAGTTGGAAACAAAAGTCAGTTTCAAATAGATACACCTCATCCGGCGCAGTATTCATATCCCTTTGCGGGAGTGATCTTCTCTGCGGGCGACATCGGTCCGCTTTCATATGAAACAGACTGTCCGGACAGCACCGCTTCCGAAAATTCCAGAAAACGTTCTGCCGCTACCTGCTCATTCCAAAGCTCCTGAATGATCTGATAGGCTGCCTGCCCCAGCTGCTGCCGGAGTTTCACATCTTTCGCCAGCAGCAGGATCGCATTGGCCAGGCACTTGCCCCTCTCTGCAGGATCTTTGATCCAGGGATAGACAATACCGTTTTGCCCGTCCCGGATCAGATACGGTACCGAACCTGCTGCCGCCGATGCCACAATGGCGCAGCCCGCATTCATCGCTTCATTCACAACAGCCCCCCAGCCTTCTTCAAAGTTGCTGGTCATCAGATAGATATCACTCTTCCGCATCCGCTCCCGGATCTCTTGCGGAAACTCGTAAGGCAAAAGTGTGATCTCTCCGGCCATCTGACTTTGTGCCACCTCATTTTTCAGATCCCTGAGGCAGTCGCCCTCGCCCACCATAGTCAGATGAAAAGAGACACCTGCGTCTTTCAGCAGCATCGCCGCATGCACGGCATCCTCCGCATGTTTCCAGTCGATCATCCGACCGGTCCATAGGATCTCCACACACTTGCGTTCCGGCCGGTATAGTTCTTCTTCCGAATAGGTCAAGGTCTCCGGGAAATAGCCCCACTTCAGCATCTTGCCCGGATAGGCACAAAACAACGAAAAGTCCGCCGGTACATACGCGCCCGCGCAGAGCAGATACACCGGATCTTTTGCATATCTGGTATGCTCCTGCCACTTGCGCAGATATCCTCTCGGCGCAAACGCATGGATCCTTCCGGTCTTGTACAGGCGTTCAAAATAGCGGAAGGTCAGCTTCTTTGCGTCCAGCCTCTCTTGTATATAAGACACATGTGTACTGCCGCAGATCAGAGCGTCACTCTCCCGCACCAGCCGTTTGGATTCTTCCGGCTGTTCATCAAATACGACCACAAAATCAAAGAGATGCGGATCCAGTGCCCAACCCATACGGATCCGCTCTTCCTCCATCACATTGGTCACGATCATACGAAAACCGCTGCCCAGATGCTTTTCCATCTCGTATGCAAAGGGCAGCTGGTGATGCGTCAGGTAATTTGTGATAAATGTCAGTGTCATGCGTTTTCTTTGCTCACCGTTTCATAGATCCAGCATAGCATGCGATAGTTGGCTTCCTTATCAAAGGTCAGTGCCGCCCGTTTGTGACCGGCTGCCGACAGCGCCTCCGCATATGCCGCATCATCGAATACCTGCAGCACCTTTTCTGCCAGACCTTCCACATCCCCGGCCTCAAAAAAAGCGACTTCCCCTTCTTCCGCCATGGACGGTACACCGCCTACGCGGGATGCGATACACGGCAGTCCCAACAGCATCGCTTCTCCCAGGGAATTGGGAGAATTCTCCACCATGGACGCCAGCACATATACCTGCGCGCTCAGATACAGCTCTTTCATCTGTTCTTCCGTCTGCTGCCCGACAAAATGTACCGCATCCGTCACACCCAGAGCCTCCATCCTGTCCCGCAGATACAAGCCGTACTCCGAAAGCTTCAGGCGGTTTACCACGCCACTCTCACGCACCACATTATCCCCTGCCACATATAGCTCCGCATCCGGATATTTTTCCCGGATCTTCGGCAGCGCTTCGATCATATGATGCACACCCTTTAAGGGAATATTGCCCTGGGACATCACGATCCGGTGCGGTGTCGCACGGTCTGCCTCCCATGCGTCACTGTAAAAAGCGCCACGCAGGGTTTCATTCATGGAGAAATAGGTACAGGAGGGATTCACACTCTCCAGAAACTCTTTATCAAATGCCGTCCGTCCGCAGGCATACCGTGCCTGCCCCAGCGCCTCTTCTTCATGTACCGCGCGCTGCTCATATTTTTCCAACTGCCGCCACAGGCTGTCCTTGCGCACCACATCCCGGAGTGTGGCCCGCTCCGTGATCTCCCTGGGCAGATCCGACAGATAGACCGCCGCGCACTCCCGCATCACACCCTGCAGGTGCACGATGACCCGCCGCTTCCATTCCTGCACCTTCAGCATAGCCAAGGTATGCGGAAATTCCGTTCCGAAAATGTGGATCACCTCCGGATGGAACTCATCGCAGATCATCCCCAGTGAAGCTTCCAATGCAGAATCGTACGCCTCCGGATGATCATTGTCCTCCGTAAAGGCGTAATAGGTGATCCCGTCCTCGGTGCTGCCATGGAACGGTTCCTCATTCTTCACCGGAAAAGCCACCGCCAACTCGATCTCATCGTGACGCCGGAGAGTATCCAGCGCTCCCGCGATCCAGCCCTCTTTGTTGGTCCCGGCGACGCCCACAGCATCCGCCAGAAACGCCGGCATTAAATTGCAGATCCATAATACCTTCATAACCCCTACCTCTTCTGTCCCCAAACATTACATCAAATCTTTCTTACGATATAACATCCGTTTCAGTCTGTGATAGTATTTTGAAAACCGCTCATCCTGTGCCAGTTTTGCCCGCAGTGGCTGCAGTGTCAGCAGCATGACCAGCCGGTAGCACAGGCATTTGATCTTTCCCAGATAGTTCTCCGTGATCTCCCGGTGTTCTGCTTCCGCCATCTGCAGGTGTTCTTCCGTTTCCGAAAAACCACCGCCCATATAGGAAGATACCACCAACGGCAGATGTCTGCAGCGCGCATGCTCCTCATAGACACTGTATAAAAAATGCTCATAATCCGCCCGTACCGGATAATGCAGGTCGTACCCCCGTTTCCGAAACAGATGTGCCGCATAAAAACACACCTGATGACAAGGCACATTCCGGTAGCAGACAAAATCCGTGATCCGCTCCGGCGACACATCCGTACTGTGCAACTGCCGCCGATACAGATCCCCGTAATAGATGTCCCCCGGCTCCAGTGCCATCTGCTTGGCCACCCTGCCCAGCACCATATGCGAATACAGATAATCCCCGCAGTTTAAGAACAGGTAGTATTCTCCCCGTGCTTCCATCACTGCCTGGTTCATCGCATCGTAAATGGAACAGTCCGGCTGCGAAAGGATACGGATCCGCTCATCCTCCGGCAGCATTTCGACGGAGCCGTCCGTGGAACCACCGTCCTTTACCAGGATCTCATAGTCTTTATAATTCTGCGCCAACACACTGTCGACGGTATTTTTCAATTCTTCGCCCGCATTTAAGGACACTACGATAATGCTGAACCGCATTCTGCATTCACCCTCTTAATAAACCGGTACCAATGCACCACTCTCCGAAAGCCAGGTACTATATGGCAGGATCTTGATATATACATCCTCCGCCTGCCGCAGGAACAGAGCAAAATACAAAAGCCCTGCAGCGATCGTCAGCCCCAGCACGATCTTTTTCTTTCTTCCCGACAGTTTCCCGATCACCAGCGGGATCAGCAGGATCTGGCTGATGTTGAAGTAATATCCGATGCGCGATACAAACGGTACAAAGGAAAAACATCCGTACATCAGCAGCGCCAGGGTATTCAGTTTCAGATAAAAGCCCGCGATATCGTCTTCTTTTACAACCTCTTTGTAAAACACCAGACAAAGCGCGATCACCAGCAGGCAGCGCGCAACATTCACATAACTGATGCTGCCGCCGGATAAGTATTCCTCTTCATTCAGATAGGACGGATACAGCTTCAAAAACAGCGTCATATACTGTTCGTGCAGAAACAGTCCGCTCACACCGATCCCTGTCAGGACAGGAACAAACCACTTTTTCCAGCGCATCCGAGCGAACGGATAAGCCACGAGCACCACCAATACCGACTTATGAAACAATGACGCCAGAAGGATCACGATCAGAAACTTCTCGTATTCCCGCCGCACCACATACTGCATGGAGCAAAATACCAGTGACAGCGCAAAATAGTAGCGCACGGTATTGTAGGTCTGAAAATACATACCCAGCGCCATGAACAGAAAGAAGGAGATCGCAAAATCCTCACTCTGCGCATAGATCCCCGCCAGGAAAAACAGGACCGTCCCGAAAGCAAATACCGCAAACACCGCCAGAAAATGTTCGTCCCCGAGAAATGCGTAGATGCCCTTCACCAACGCATTAAACCCCGGTTCCGTCACTACATAATTCCCCACATTCACATCGTGAAAGCGCTCAATGTAGGTACGGTAATCATTTCCCGTATAGATCCGCAGTGCCGACGGTACAAACAATAACACAAACAGCCCTGCAAGCAATACACGGTCCAGCGCCCTCTGCCGGCTGCCCGCACAGGCTTCCACGCGACCGATCTGCGCTGACAGGAACACCCCCAGTGTCAGGAGCAGCACATACAGGATCACCCCCTGCATAGGCGCCGTCCCTCCCGGATGCCCTCCAGAAGATATCCAAATGCCTTTGCCGGCCGGATCTCCTGACACATCACTTTTTGTTTGGTCAATACGAAACGCACTGCCCACACAAGTGCCGCTTTGCCGTACAGGAAGTGAAACAACACGCCCCTGTCCCGGAAAAACTTTTTATCATAGCCGTGAAACCATGTCGATTCCCGCTCTTCCTCCCTGCCGATCTTCACCGGCAGAGCATAGATCTTTAGTCCTTTGCGCAGACAATCCGTAAAGAAGAGACTGTCTTCGCCGTTACTGAAGGGAGCGCCGCCGCCAAACAATAACGAAAAAGATACCCCTGCCGCCCGCAGTTTAGACAACCGGGCTGCCGCGCAAAAAGTCGGATAACGTCCGCAATTGAAACGATGCACCCTCACCGGCTTGGTATTCCAATAGGTCCGACGCTTCTCATTTACCTCCAGATTAAAGAGCAACAGATCCGCATCTTTGTACTTCCGGAAACAGCTGATGATCTTATCGGCATACCCCTTTTCATAAACGATGTCTTCGTCTGAAAACAGAACGATGTCCGCCGATGCCCGGAGCAAAGCCATATTTCGGCTGCGTCCCACACCGCGCTCATCGCAGTCAAAGACATCCACCCGGTGCGACTGCCACTCTGTTTCGCGATAATCATAGTGATCCGTCTGGTTGATGATGACGGCATCCGTCTCCAGCCCCATCTTCCGCGGAAGCGCTTCCGTATCCTGTTTTACCGCCGACACCAGCGTCTGTATCGTCATATCCGCTCTTATCCCAATCCTAATCTTTGTTCCTGCCCAGATAGTAGGCTTTGTGCAGTCCGTGTTTTACATTCGTCAGCAGTACCAGTTCCGGCAGATCCCTCTTCCCGGCCGCATCCAGCATTTCCAGTTCATTCCAGAGACGCTCTGCCTGTGCCGCTTTTATTTTACCTGCCGGGATACAGCAAAGCATGATCTCATCTTTCTCTGCTTCCTGCTCACGTCCAGTATCTGTAGCTTTATCTTTATCTGCTGCCTTTTTCTGTTCCTTTTTCGCCGCCTTATCGTTATCCTTCTTTGCTTTCTTACGACTCTTCGCATCCATTTTCGGTTTCATCGGCGCTTTGGCAATATTCGTCCCTTCCGGACACAGAGCACGGATCTCCGCGATCACTTCTTCCGAGGGCATCTCCTCCCCCAGCCAGTCGATCAGCAGTGTGGATCGTCCCTCCAACGCCTCCGCCATGATCTCCCGTAAATGCTCTTGTTCTTTCTTATCCTTCTTCCCTGCAAACAGGCTGCCTATGATCTTATCCCGCAGGCCGCCGATCCGGTACAGATCCTTTTCCAGGCGTACCTTGTTGTCCATCACATAAATATATGCCACGATCAGCAGCGCACATACTGCTCCCAGTGCAGCACCGGCAATGATCCAGCGGTCGATCAGATTTTTTTCCTTTAACAGTTCCGCCGGTTGACGATCCCACTGAACGATCTCCTCAAAACCTTCTGTCTGGTGCGCAAAATAGCCCAGCGCGATCCCCATGGCATTCTGGATCGACTCTGCCGTCTCCGGATCCCCCGTCTCTACATAGACATGGATCATACGGATATCCGACATGGTTGGCACCCTGGTAGCTGCCGCGATCTGTTCTTTGGTAATGCCTCCGGCCATCGTAGCTGCCACACCTGCGATCTGGTCCGAATCCAGCACATCATTCCAGGTGTAATCATTGTAATAGAGCTGGGTAGTATCCTGCTCTCCTTCCGTGAAGGTGATATAGTACATAGCATCGCTGCGGTATACCTCCGGTGCCGGATTCATATTATGCCGCAGGTAATAACCTCCGCCGGCCAACACTGCTCCCAGCACCGCTCCGATCAGCAGCCACCATACTTTGCCCGCGGACAACAAAAGAAAACGCCGCAGATCAAACCGCTCTGCCATAAATTCATCCTGCTGTTTACTCATTTCCTTCTTCCTCCCCTTCCGGAACCGCGATCTTTTTTTCTTTTAAGGCCGTGGTCTGTGTTGCATCCACGCCCTCCGTACTGTCCGGTTTGAACAGGATCTTCAGAGTGAGTAACATCAGTTTCAGGTCCAGCCAGATCGAATAGTTTTCGATATATGTTAAATCCAATTTTAATTTGTCGTACGGCGTCGTATTGTATTTGCCGTACACCTGCGCATAGCCAGCCAGTCCGGCTTTTACTTTCATACGGAAGTTGAATTCCGGCATCTCTTTTTCATATTGCGCGATGATCTCCGGACGCTCCGGTCTGGGGCCGATAAAGGACATATCCCCTTTGAAGATATTCCAGAGCTGCGGCAGCTCATCCAGACGGCAGGCGCGGATCACATGCCCTACCGGTGTGATACGGTCGTCCTTCTGGGACGCCAGTCTCGCCACACCGTCCTTTTCCGCATCCACACGCATACTGCGGAATTTCAGGATCTTAAACTCCTTACCGCCGGCCGTGCAGCGCACTTGCTTATACAATACCGGTCCTCCGTCATAGACTTTGACGCAGATCGCCACGATCAGCATAAAGGGCGATGTCAGGATCAGCAGGATGAAAGAGCAGAAAAAGTCGATCAGCCGCTTCATGGCCCGCTGTTCCACCGTCAGTGCATATTCCCGGATCAGATAGATCGGCGTATCAAAGATGTGCATCTCCGTTGTGCCCTTCATCAATACATCTGGGATCTTTGGCATGATATAGACACGGATCGAGCGGCCATAGCAGTATTTCAACAGCAGATTACGCTCTGCCGTGGGGATATCCCATAATACCAAGCCGTCATAGCGGTTCTCGATCTCCTCACAGATGGCTGTCACGCCCTCGGAAATATTCATAAACTTGCAGATCTTGTATTTATCCGGACGGCTGGCAAACTTATGCAGGATGTCTTCCGTCGGCCGTTCTCCCGATACCAGCAACAAGTCTCTGGGCGGAAACAATGCCCGGTAAATGCCCTGACTGATCGCGGTCCACACACCGATCCAGACGATATCCGCCAGCGTCAGCAACAGCATTGTCCGCGGATCGATCAATTTGGTCGCCATTAGCGCCAGCACCGAATAAATGATCACATTTGCAATGACCGTGGAAAAGATCTGGGAGAAGAAGACCTCCCATGCTTTGAGATAACCGATCCGCATACCGCCGTACATACGGGACAGCAAAAAGAGCATCACCACATAGATACCGATCAGGGTCAGGTCACCCTTGATCCAGAACTGAATACCTTTTGCTTTCAAAAACGGTTTATAGGAATAAAACCAGCAAAGCGCAAATCCTGCTACCTGCGCCGCCAGACTGATAAACGACAAAAATAATAAGATCACCCTGCGGGTGTTTTCCAGCTTTTTCATAATACTCCGATTATACCAAAATCAAAGCCTTCTTGCAACTGCACGCACCGCCCATCCGCACAGGTAGTACAGGCTGGGCAGAATACCCATTTTTTCGTGTCTGCGGTACAGGATCCAGATGCGTCGTATCGCCTCCAGCTTATTGGAGGACAGGCTCTTTCCCGCTCTGCGGTAGATCACCAGATTTTCATCCAACCCATAAGCGATCACGCCGCTGCGCAGGATATTCCACCATGTCGCAGTATCTTCACTGGTGATCTGCGGCATAAAGATCTGCTCCTTCTTCAGTTTGGTCAGATCAAAGACCACCGTTGAAGTAAAGATGATCGTCCTTGGCAGCGCCTGTTTATAGGTCAGCTGCACCGGCACATGTACGATCTTGCCGGTCCCCTTTGCCTCATGGTCACCAAATTCGTACGCTGTAAACAAAAAAGCACCGTCTGTCTCATGAAGCCGTGCAAGACTCTTTTCCAGCTTTTCCGGTCTCCACAGATCATCCGCATCCAGAAACGCCAAATACCGTCCTTTCGCTTCCCGGATGCCCAGATTTCTGGCATGACACGCCCCATGCGGCTCTCCGTTGGTAAATACCCGGATCCGGGGATCTTCGGCTGCCAGCTTTTCCAATACCTGCGCGGAACCATCCTTACTGCCGTCTTCCACCAGCAGCAGTTCAAAGTCCTGCTGTGTCTGCGCCTGCACACTATGTACCGTCTCCACAATATACGGTTCTGCATTATGCACCGGGATCACGATACTGACCAGCGGTGTCTCTTTCTTCTCCAAAACTCCCATGCCTTTACAACTACCTCATCTGTGTACATAGATGATATATCCGTCCAGTGTCTCCTGCAGCACATATTCCCCCACCAGTCGCGGCCAGGGTTCCTGCAATTCATAAAACGGTGCTTTGGAAAGGATCAGCAGATCGCAGCGATACTGTTCCGCCGCCATTCCCAGTTCCTCCATAAACAACGGTACGTTATCCATTGCCATGGCAGCGTTATATTCCCAATTTTCATAGATCTGATGCATCTGCGGATCCGGCGTACCTTCCCACAGATCCCTGCCATAGACCGTCAGAAGCCCTTCGTCATAGATCCGGGCATACTCTGTGAGTTCTCTCGGGCCCCAGATCAGCATTTCCTCCTGCCCGCGCTCTTTGCGAATACGGCTGACCTGCTCCAGCGTCGTCACGACCTCCTGCGGGATATAATACTGGTTTTCGACCATCTTCCAGCTCTCCGGCTGAAACGAAGAGGTACCTGCCAGCAATAACAATGCTGCTGCCGAAAGTCCGAAGATAAATCTGTGCCGCAGCGCTCGTACCACCCCTGCCGCATCGGAAAAGACCTTCAATACCACCGGTGTGAGCGGCAGCAGCCACAGATACATATTATCCACCGCATATTGCGTGAAAAAGCGTCCCGTCAGAAACAGATACGGCGGGCTGATGATGACCAGCAAAACTACCAGTGCATATCGGAAAAGCAGTTCGGTATCCTTTTTCTGCTCATTTTTGGTATACCACAGAGCGATCAGCCCTGCCAGAAACAATGCGGAAAGACCGGGCGTTCCTCCGGCCAGGGTAAAAGCGTTTCGGATGGCTTCCAGCATCGTCTGTACTTCGGTCATTTACGCCTCACCTTCTTTCCGAACTCCCACCCCAGTACGATCAGCAGCATGAGCACGACGCAGATCACGCACGGAAGCAGCCCCCGTTCCGGATCGGTACACAAGATCGTGGTCGCAAGTGCCATCAGCAGCCAAAGGATCTTGATATACTCATGATGCGCAAAGATGCGGAAACAGAGATACAACACATAAGGGAGGATCACTCCGAACACCAGGGTTTCCCCCCGGAATCCCCTATGGATCAGATAATAAAACACCGTGTCATAAGAAAATGAACCACACAGATTCAAAAGGCCCAGCACCAGAAAACACAGTGCCTTCTTACGGGAACTCTCTTCGGTCTGCTTTGTAAACTGGTCGATCCAGATCCCGTAGACCGCATAATTGAGCAGCAGGCACATAAAAGGCACCAGCCGATAAACGATCGTGACCGCCCGGCTGCCGGTGATCAGTTTCAGATAGGCATAAAACAGAGGCAGTGTCACCAGTTTGCCCCGGAAGGTGATCCCGTAAACAAATGTCGTGCCCATATACGGATGATTTTCGTAGATCAGATCCGACGAAAGCGTTGTCACCACTGTCTCTACCGTAGCATCCGCCTGTGTATCGGGATAGAAAAAGAAGAAGCTGACCACCTGCGCCAGAAACACCAGCGCCGCCAGTACCGCCGCCGGAGAAAACCAGTCATATACCGGTGTAAAACGATATTTCCCCTGCTCACGGCTGCAATTGATCGCTCCTTTTGCACAGATCAGCAGTAACATGATACTGTAGAGCTGTGTCAGCAGTCGGAAACTCAGCAGCAGTTTGATCGCCGGAAGCACCATGGCTTCCCATAAAAGAAGCAGGGCAAACATGCCGATCAGGCATGTCTCCCCCGCTTTCGGTAATTCCGAATTATGTTCCGGTTTCCGGAAAAATCCCTGCAACACTCTGCCGCAGAGATAGGATGCAGTTATCAAAAATAACGGCAATAGAAAGGCCATAACGCCTTATGCCCCCATACGCGCCGAATCAATGTTTTCTTTGAACCATTCATAAGCCAGTTTTACGCCTTCCTCCAGTTCCACCTTGTGCGTAAAACCAAGGGAATGCAGTTTGGATACATCCGTCAGTTTTCTGGGAGTACCGTCCGGCATATCCTTGTTCCATACGATCTCACCCTCATAACCAACGGTCTTTTTGATCAGCTCCGCCAGTTCTTTGATGGTCAGCTCCTTACCGGTACCGATATTGACATGCTGCTCTCCGTCGTAATGCTCCAGCAAAAAGACGCAGGCATCCGCCATATCATCCACATACAAGAACTCTCGCAGCGGTGATCCTGTGCCCCAAAGTTCTACCGTAGGTGCCTGATGGATCTTGGCTTCATGAAATTTACGGATCATTGCCGGCAAAACATGTGAGCCCTGCAATTCATAGTTATCATGCGGACCGTACAGATTGGTCGGCATGCAGCTGATAAAATCATCCCCATACTGTCTCTTATAAAACTTGCACATCTCCAGACCCGAGATCTTTGCAATCGCATACGCTTCGTTGGTGACCTCCAGAGGACCGGTCAGCAATGCATCCTCCGGGATGGGCTGCGGAGCCATTCTCGGATAGATACAGGTACTGCCTAAAAAGAGCAGTTTCTTGACTTTATATTGGTGGCAGCAATGGATCACATTACACTGGATCTGCATATTACTATAGGCAAATTCCGCAGGAGCCGTATTGTTAGCGTTGATCCCGCCAACCTTCGCTGCAGCCAGCACTACTACATCCGGACGCTCCTGTTCAAAAAAGGCACGCACATCTGCCTGTTCTTCCAAATTCAGTTCAGCATGGGTACGCCCGATGATATTCTCGTATCCTGCACGCTGCAAAGAGCGTACGATAGCGGATCCCACCAAACCGCGATGTCCCGCCACATAAATTTTATCTTTTTTGTCAATTCCGGCCATTTCGCCCAAATCCTCCTTGTGTTTTTGCTCCGATACCGATATAATATTTTAAGAATATTTGAATCTGTTTAAAGGACGGCTTTCTGATGCAATACTTAACCGAACTTTCCCATAATGCCGCATTATTATGTGCTGTGATCAACTGGATCGGAGCCCAGGTAATCAAGACATTTTTACATACCATCGTCACCCGTAGCTTCATTCCCGAACGTCTCGTAGGGACCGGCGGTATGCCCAGCTCCCATTCTGCAACCGTCTGCGGTCTGGCTACTGCAGTCTTCATCAAGGAAGGTCCCACATCTTCACAGTTTGCCATCGCTGCGATCCTGGCCGGTGTTGTTATGTACGATGCCCTCGGCATCCGACGTCAGGCCGGCAAACACGCACAGATCCTGAATGAGATGATCGAAAATGTGGACACCTTCAAGACCATCGACTGGGAAACTCTTTCTCCGGACGAACGCCTGAAAGAATTTCTCGGTCACACACCGATGCAGGTACTAATGGGGGCGATCATGGGGATCGTACTTTCCGCCATCCTTTGCAACACCGTATTCTTATAAAAGCTATAATTCCTAAGGGTTCCGATGACGGAACCCTTAGTTTTTACCTTATAGTATGGTTTATACCCCCAGATATTCTTTCAGTGCATCTTTCCAGTCCGCAAAACGGATGTCCGTATTTAAGCGGAACATATAATTATCCAGTGCGGAATATGCCGGCCGGTCTGCAGATGCCGGAAATCTTCTCTTGTACTCTTCAGAACTGATATGCTCTACCTTGGTAGACAGGCCTTTCAGGCGGAAGATCTCTTCCGTAAAGTCTGCCCAGCTGCAGATCCCTTCGCAGGTACCATGATAGATACCATAGCACCCCGTTGGCAATAAGGCCCGGATCGCTCTTGCCAGTTCCATTGCAGAGGTCGGATTACCCAGCTGATCGTCTACAACACTGACGGTATCATGGTTCTCCGCGATCCCCAGCATGGTACGCACAAAATTCTTGCCCTCGCCATACAACCATGCCGTACGGATGATATACCATTTCTTTGCAAACTGCTGTACAAAACACTCTCCGGCAAGCTTCGTCCTGCCGTAGGCACTCTTCGGTGCCACCTCGTCAAACTCGGTATATGGTCTGGTACCGTTTCCCGGAAATACATAGTCCGTAGAAATATGTACCAGCGGGATATCGCAGTCTGCTGCCGCGATCGCCAGATTACGCGGTTCGATCGCATTGATCCGGTACGCCAGATCGGTATCCTTTTCACAGCCGTCCACATTGGTCGCCGCTGCGCAGTTAACGATCGCATACGGATACTCCTCACGCACATAGCTCTGTACCGCCTTCAGATCCGTAATGTCCAGATCCGGCACATCCGTTCCCAGGATGCACACCCCCGGATCGTTCTCATATACTTTCGCGATCGCGCGTCCCAGCTGTCCGTTGCAGCCGGTCACCATAATCTTCATTATCTCAGACATAATCGTTTATTCTCCACCCAGATTCAATCGATTCAATGCGCTGAATACCGCACGCACCGATGCTCTTGTAATATTGGAGCTCACGCCCACACCATAAGTCACATTGCCGCTTTCGGCATCCAGCATATGGATATACGCTGCTGCCTGGGAATTGGAACCGCTCTGCAAAGCATGCTCTTCATAATCCAGGATCTTGATGCGGATACCGAAGGTCTCCATCAGACCACGCTGTACGGCATCCAGAGGGCCGTTTCCGACCGCGGTGAAGCTCTTCTCCATACCCTTATCGGTATACGTCAGATGCACCTTGGTATCAAACTCGGACTCGGTCTCATCCGACAGATCATCCACCTTTAGCTTGCGGAAGTGGATCGGTTCCTTCTTTAACAGATATTCCTCACGGAACTTCTCCATGATCGTCTCCGGAGAAACCTCACCCTGTTTCTCGGAGATAGCCTGGATCACATCTGCAAACTCACGCTGCATGCCCTTCGGCAGTTTAAAGCCGAAATAGGTATCCATAACAAAGGCCACACCACCCTTACCGGACTGGGAATTGATGCGTACGATCGGTTCGTACTCTCTGCCGATATCCGCCGGATCGATGGTCAGATAGGGCACCTGCCAGATCTCGCTCTGACGCTCCGCCATGGCATGCACACCCTTGTTGATGGCATCCTGATGGGATCCGGAAAATGCCGTAAATACCAGTTTGCCGGCATACGGATGTCTCGGATGGATAGGGATCTTGCAGCAACGCTCATAGATCTCGATCGCCTCATTGACATTATCCAATGCCAGTCCGCAGTCGATGCCTTGAGAGAACATATTATAAGCCAGGTTGATGATATCCACATTACCGGTACGCTCGCCGTTACCGAACAGGGTACCCTCGATACGATCCGCTCCTGCCAGCAATGCCAGCTCTGCGGTCGCCACACCGGTACCACGGTCATTGTGTGGATGAACACTGATGATCACCGCTTCACGGTTGTGCAGGTTATGGCACATATACTCGATACGGTCCGCAAACACATTCGGTGTTGTCATCTCAACGGTGGACGGCAGATTGATGATCATGGGGTGTTCCTTCGTCGGTTTCCACAGATCGATCACCGCATTACATACTTCCAATGCATAGTCCAGTTCCGTACCGGTAAAACTTTCCGGAGAGTACTCCAGTGTCACCTCACCGTCATAATCCTTCAAATGATCCAGCACCATCTGCGTTCCCTTCAGGGCGATGGCTTTTACTTCGTCTTTGCTCGCTTTAAAAACAACATCACGCTGCAGGGTGGATGTGGAGTTATAGATATGAACAATGGCAGATTTGGTTCCCTGGATGGACTCAAAGGTACGCGCGATCTGCTCTTCACGGCACTGCGCCAGTACCTGAACCTTCACATCATCCGGGATCATCTTGCGTTCTACCAGTTGTCTTAAGAAATCGTACTCGATCTGGCTGGATGCGGGAAATCCGATCTCGATCTCCTTAAATCCCAGTTTTACCAGATAGTTGAAGAATTCAATCTTCTCCGTAACGACCATCGGATCGATCAGCGCCTGATTTCCATCGCGCAAATCCACACTACACCAGACCGGTGCATGCTCGATCTCCCGATCCGGCCAGGTTCTCTGGGGATACTTGTCGACCGGCACCCGCTGGTAACGCTTGTAATTCAACATTTTCATAACCTCCTATTCGCCCAGGCCACTCTCGATTGCCGCAACGAGGCTCTCTAATGCTTCCTCTTCGTCTTCGCCTTCGCAGATGAGTTCGATCTCATCCCCGCTCTTGACGCAGGCGCCCAACACACTCAGAACGCTCTTGGCATTCGCGGTATTCTCCCGGAATGTAAATGTGATCATCGACCGGAACTTCATCGCTTCCTTGCACAGATTACCTGCCGGACGCAGATGCAGCCCTGTCGGATTCTTAATAACTACCTTTTGTGTTACCATATAGCACCCTCCAATTCAATCCCCCGTTAGTATACTTCCTCTCTGTTCCTTCCGGCCGCCCTTCTCCTGCTGCCGGTCAAACCCGAGTAAAACTCATAAAATTATATCACCACTCACAACGGAATACAAGATATTGTGTCATTCCGATGCGGATCGGCTTTATTCTTCCGTTTCTTCTTTTGGTTCCTCTTCTTTCGGCAGTGTGATCCGGACATCCGCATAGTATTTCTCTACACATGTCAACCCTTCCGGCAGCTCCATCTGCACTTCCATACGGAAGACACCGGCCGGGATCTCGGAAACACCCGCTTTCTCCATAAACGCTGCCACATCGATCGTGCCCTGCAGATCTCTGGGCACCACATTGGTATAGCTGTCCGCAATACCCCGCACCGTGATCTCCAACGATGCCTTTGCGTTATCCCCTTCGTTTCCGTTGGTCTCCAAAAGCACCTCAGCCTCATGTTCCTTCGGCACATTGATGACTCTCAGGTTGCTGATCGGGATCGCAAAAGTCCGGTCGATCAGTTCCTGTATTTCTACTTTCACATGGATCTTGCCGTCAAAATCATCATCCCCGATATTGAGCATACGCACACCATCCGGCAGGAATTCCTTCAGATTGATCGTTGTATTCAGGCTTTCTTCCCGATCCGTAATATCCAGCTCCGAATCCGGGATCACGATACGATCCACTTTGTTCAGCGCCGACTGACGACCCGCGATATATACCGCCGTACGGTCTGCCACCGGCTCACCGATCACCGTATAACCGCTCGCCGGTTCACCCGTATAGGAGTAGATGATATCTACTGCTTTGCTGCTCAGGATATCCACACCCACATTGACCATCGAAATGTTGGTTTTTAAGTTGGGATGCGTCACCACTTTACCATTTGTATCGTACAGACGGATGTCCGCACTGGTCGAAAGATCCGAAGAACGTCCGCCAACGCCGACCGTACACTCCGCTTTCACCACACGATTGACTACCGATTCCGGACCGGACACGCGTACCAGGTTCTGATTTTGCGTAATATCGCCGATCACATAGCCTTCCGCCGGAGTACCGTTGACCACCACATTGATCGTGTACGGCATCTCCTTGATGTCTTCCACATTCAGCTCCACCACACTTCTGCTCAATTTGATGCTGTCCAACTGATCATTGCTCTTATTGGAAGACACCTGGATGGCCACGGTATCCATGATTGTAATATCTTCCAGGTCTGCGATGGCATGGATATTCTCGTAGCTCAATGTTTCCAGCACAGAACGCTTGCCGTAAACGACCACATCTACATAATTTGAATTGTTTATAACCTCATAAACCTTGCCTTTACTGTTCAGCAGATCTTCGTTGACAAACTCCACCGGAATACTGCTGTAGCGTATCGACACGATCGGATCGGCATAATTGATCACAATCAGCCATACAATACAGCCTACCAGTATCGCAAGGAGCTTCAGGCCAAGGTTATTTGTCAGCTTTTTTACCATTCCGCTCTCCCTTTTCTGCCTTCTCACCGCGCGATCTCTCCAGCCAGCCGCGTTTAGTCACTTCCTGCGGCTTGTCCTGGATCATTTCCAGTTTTTCCCGCAGCCCCTCCTGGCTGAGACCGCTAAACAGTTCTCCGCCATAGGCCACACTCACTTTACCGTTTTCTTCCGATACGATCACCGTCAGCGAATCCGTTGCTTCCGAAATACCTACACCTGCACGGTGTCTGGTTCCCAATGCCTTGCTCAGGTTCCGGTTGTCCGACAACGGCAGATAGCAGGTCGCCGATACGATCCTATCCCCTCGAAAGATCACCGCACCGTCATGTAACGGTGTATTATGTTCAAAAATATTGATCAGCAGCTGGCTGGAAACCACAGCATCGATCAGGATACCTGTTTTCTCATATTCCGCCAGCGTTTCATTCCGTTCAAAGACCATCAAAGCACCGGTCTTTACACGCCCCATGGCAAAGGAAGCTTTTACGATCTCGTCGATCGTATGATCCGAATAACGCCCCTTTTGTTTATTGGCATCGGTGCTCAAAAAAGAGAAAAAGATGTTTTTCTGTCCCAGTTGTTCCAAGGCCCGGCGCAATTCCGGCTGCAGGACCACCACCATGACCATTAACAATACCGAGAAACTCTTCTCCGCGATCCACAGGATCGTAGACATATTGAAGATGGCCGCAAGCAGCAAAAAACCAAGGATCACGATCAGACCCTTGAGCAATGACCACGCCTTTGTTTTGCGGATCCATACCATAATATGATACACCGCAAAGGAAATGATGGCGATCTCCACCACATCCGTCACCTGTATCTTCGGGATGTGAATGTTTACAATATTCTCCTGTATAAAGGAAGACACTCTGTCAAACATTTATCAGCTTTATTCCGTCCCGCTATTGTTCTTTTTCCGTTCTGCCCTCGCCTTTGCAGCGGCTGCTTTTTCGATCTCCGTCAACCGTTCCCTGCGGCTGCCCGCCACATCTTCCGGCATGATGATACGCTTGGTGCTGTTATGACTGCTGCGCACCACTTCCCGCTCTTTCGTTGTTGCCGTACGGCGTACCCGGTATTCCTGCGCATCTCTGCTCCCTTTGGAGCTTGCCGAAGCAGATCTCTTGGAGCTGTCACTGCCGGACGCCTGGGAGGTACCGGTCTGTCCCTTGATCTTTTTCACTTTACGGTCTGCCAGCGATACCGTATTTTTCGGGATCGCTTTTACATAATAGTAATACTCATCATCTTCAAACTGGACTTTTTCCGTTCGTGTATAGTCCACATTAAAGACAAAGAACTGCAGCACCAGTCCGACTGCCAGAGCGAGCAGGCTGCCGATGATCAGTGCCGGGATCTCCACCATGGTCTGATATTTCAGATCGCCGACCAGGATCACCACGATATCCACCAGCATACCCGTGATCATTGCAATGGTCCAGCAATGATCTACCGGCAGTCTGCGGATCAGATATACCACCAGGATCGTGATGGCAAATGCCGCGATCACCACCATCATCTGACGGTTTTTCATAAGTGCATCGATCAGCATACGGAACTTTTCCAGCTGAAAGATCGGATCATCTTCCGATGTTGCCAAAGCAGTACGGTTTCCCGAAATATACTGCAGCAGATAATAGGTGACCACACCACAGCCCGTAGAGATCATGGATGTAGGGCTGCCCACCAGTCCGGCGCAGAGCGGCACCACATACGGGATCTTTAGGATAAAACACAGCGGTGTCATTACCAGCAGGATGGTATCCTTGGCAGCGAAGCGAAAATACAGAAGAAACATCAGCATAAACAGGATGCCCGCCGTCACCACCGTTTCCAGCGATACCGCATACAAATGCAACAGTATCACAAAAGTACTGACCACCACCACAAAATTGGTCGGGAAAAAGGAACAAAACAAGGCGATCACCAGCACCACTGCCGGATTGCCCAGAACCGCCGCATATCCAATACTTTTGTTGATCATTGTCAGAGCCAGGAATGCCAGCAGGAATTTTAAGACCGGCCTGCAAAAACCCTCATACCTGCTGTAAAAACTCTTGATCTGTTCACGAATCATTAATAACTTTGCCATAACTACCCACTACTCTTCCGTAAGTTTTTCCTGTGCTGCCTCTTTTTTGTACATTGCTTTCAGTCTGCGCAGGTTATTATAATAGATCTGCAGATTCCGTCTGGCTCTGCTGTATCGTACCACATACACGATATAGGTGATCAGCGCATATATACCGATCCCGATCAGATAACGCTTCAGCAACATTTGTCCGAAATCCAGCCAGTTGATCTCATACAGATTTGCCATAAACATCTCAAATTCATAGACCAAATATACGCCTAAGATCAGTCCAAATGCGATGGTACCATATATGATCGATTTGATGATCTCTTTTGCAATATAATCACTACGGAAAAAAGTACCTATGGCCATGCTCCGCTTTCCTTCTCCCACCTCAAAAGCGGCCATGCGTGTCATCAGTTTTACTCTTGCTTCGTTCAGCATATCCTGCCTGTATTACTCCCTGAACTCATTCACGAAATGTGTGCATTTTATTGCCGGAACCGGAGCGCTTATCTCCGCCGCCCGCAGGTGCACCGCCTTCGGCCGGCCGCCCGGCAGAACTAAAGGTGTTCGCCTGGTTTTTCTTGCATTTTTCACAGTAACGCCCGGTGAAGATCGGCGCCCCGCAAGTCTCACAGAAAATCTTCACGGGAGAATCGCTGGCAAAGACCAGTCGTTCCTCGCGGATCCATGTCTCGATCTGCCGCGGTTCCACATTGCAATTCTCGGCGATCTCATTGATCTTTGCGCTTTTGTGTTCGCGGATATATGCCTTTACTTCCTCAAACTTCTTTTCCAGAGCCGCCTTGCAGTTCTGACAGATCGGCGGTCCCTGAATGTAATTAAACATCTTGCCGCATTTTCTGCAGTTACGTACATTCATACCTTCTCTCCTTCCCCTATGTCCCCATCACATACCGGAGCCGATAGACAATGCTGCATAATAAATATGTTTCACTCCGCATGCGCGTAACCCCCGCGCAATCTCATCCACTGTAGTGCCCGTCGTATAAATATCATCGATAAGCATGACTACTTCTAATTTTACAACATCTTGTGAGATAAGGAAAGCATTTTTTATATTCGCCGCCCGTTCCCGGGCATTCAGTTCCTTCATGGGCCGTGTTCTGCGTACCCTACGCACCAGATCCGTCCGCACGGGAATGCCGCTATAGCTGCTGATCACCTCTGCCAGCGCCGTAGCCTGATTATATCCGCGGCTGCGCTCTTTTCCCGCATACAGCGGCACCGGGATCAGCGCCTGCGGCTGCCAGGCCCGCAGTTCCCGCCGCATATGCAGTGCCATCTCCCTGCCGAAAAACCTCGCATACTCCCTTCGTCCCGCATATTTGAAGCGATAGACCGCCTGCCGGACGGAGCTGTATTCATACAGAGCAAATCCCCGGTCATAAAAATGTTTCCGCCCCTTACAGTTCCGGCAGTATTCCTCCGTATCCTCCTTCAGCGGCCCGCCGCATTTAAAGCACCTCGGTTCCCGGATGTAGCGCAGCTTTCCCCTGCAATCCGTACAGATCCCTATCTTTTTCTCACTCCCGTCCAGCACACCGTCACAGATTGCGCACCGGGGCGGATACACCAGATCCCGCAACACTTCCCGGATGGTCATGCCGTCTGCACCGCCTTTTCACAGATCCGCTCCCGCAGGGAGGTATAACGCCGCTGAATATAGTCCGTGTCGATCATCTGCTGTACTGTCTGTCCGCTGCCGATCAGGATCACGCACTGTTTCGCCCTGGTCACGGCGGTATACAGCAGATTTCTTGTCATCAGCATCCGCGGCCCGGAAAGCAGCGGCAGGATCACCACCGGGTACTCGCTTCCCTGGGATTTATGGATCGTCACTGCATATGCCAGTTCCAATTCTTCCAGCCGTTGAAACTCATAGTACACACTCCGGCCGTCATCAAATGCCACTTTCATCAGTTTCAGGTAGTTATTGATCTCGCGGATCGTCCCAACATCACCGTTAAATACGCCTTTTCCGCTCTCTACCGCGATATTATGATCCCCGATGATCTCCCACTCCAGCTCATAATCATTCTTGATCTGCATCACGCGGTCCCCCTCCCGGAAGGTGATATCCCCGTAGCTGCATTCCAGCTTCTCCTCATCCGGCGGGTTCAGCCTTGCCTGCAACACCGCATTCAGGCCCTCCACGCCCAGCGCCCCCTTGCGCATCGGGGTCAGCACCTGGATGTCTTCTCCGGAAAGCCCCAGTTTTCTCGGGATCACATCCCCCATCAGCTTGATCATATACTCGCTGATCACCTCCGCCGTATTTTTTTCCAGCAAAAAGAAATCCGCATATTTCTGTGACAGATCCAGTTTTTCTCCATGATTGATCCTATGGGCATAATCCACGATATGGCTCTCATCCGACTGCCGGTACACCCGCTGCAACAGTGCCGTCGGAAACGCCTTACTCTCCAGCAGATCCTTCAGTACCTGCCCCGGCCCCACGCTGGGCAGCTGGTCCACATCCCCTACCAGGATCAGCTGGCTGCCTTCGGGGATGGCCGACAACAACGCCTTCAGCAGATGGATATCCACCATACTCACTTCATCCACGATCACGCAGTCCGCTTCCAGAGGTTCCGACTCGTTACGCCCGAAAAACATCTTTCCGCCTTCTTCGCCGTCCAGATCACCGCCGATCTCCAACAAGCGGTGTACCGTCTGGGCATCATAGCCCGTCGCTTCCTTCATACGCTTGGCTGCCCTTCCGGTGGGCGCTGCCAGCGCAAAGGACCTGCCCTCACGCTCCATACAGCCGATGATCGCGTTGATCGTCGTCGTCTTACCGGTTCCCGGTCCGCCGGACAGCAAAAAGACGCCACTGTTCATACAGGTTACCACCGCCCGGCGCTGCAGTTCATCCAGCGTCAGACCAAGCGCCGCTTCCACCTTTTCCAGGTCGCTCTCGCGAAACGCTTCCGCCTCAAACCCGTCACGCAGTCGCAACAGTTGTTCCGCGCAGTACAGCTCCGCCTGGTAATAGCTGCGCATATACACCCGGCTGCCTTCCGCACCTTTTTTCAATGTGATCTTCTGTGCGATAGCCAGTGCCGGCAATTGTTCCTTTACCCGTTCCGCTCCTACGCCCAGCATTTCTGCTGTTTTTTCGCACAAAATTTCCTCCGGGCAATAACAATGCCCCTCTACGGAAAACTGCTGCAGATAATACTGCAGTCCACACTGGACCCGGTATTCCGAATCCGCACGGATCCCTGCCTTCTGTGCTATGCTGTCTGCCTTTTTGAAACCGACTGCCGGGATCTCTTCTGCCAGTTGATACGGGTTATTCTTCATGATACCGTACAACCCGTTTCCATATTTCTGATAGATCTTATCCGCCAGCGCCTGAGTAATCCCGAACTGTTGCAGATACAACATGGCGCTCCTCTGCTCCCGTTTCGCCACCAGCTGATCCGTGATCTCTCTGGCCTTCTTCGCCGAGATCCCCTTGATCTCCACCAGCCGTTCCGGCTCCTCCTCAATGATGCGGAAGGTATCCTCACCGAACCTTTCCACGATACGCGCCGCCATCTTCTCGCCAAGCCCCTTGATCGCGCCGGAACCCAGATACCGGATCACCGCCACTGTTCCTTCCGGAGCCACCGCACGGATCGCCGTAAACTTAAACTGCTCCCCATAAGTCGAGTGCTCCACATACTCGCCGTCCATTTCCACACTCTCGCCGGCACCATACTCCCTTGCCGTGCCCACACAGGTCTCCCGCCCCTTATCCGTGATCACGCGCAGAATCTTATATCCGGTCTCCTCACTCTCCCAGGACACCTCATCTATATAGCCTTTGATGGTTTTCATGCTGTTCTTCCTTGTTTCTTGTTCTCTAAATTCGTATTTGGCGAGCTCCCGCCCTTCGCTTCGCTCGGGCCGGGAGCTCGGGTGGGGGCCGGGCGCCGGTCTGCCGTTACAGCAGTCCAGGATATCGAAGCTACGCCGGGTAGCCATCTATTTTCGGGCCGGACGCAACGCATCTGCCAAGCTAACTGCCAACTGGTTCTAAGCAGTAAGGGCATGCGAGCCAGACGAAAAAGCGTGTCTGTCTCGCAACCCTGCCCATACTGCTAAGATCCAG
>JAFXQR010000086.1 GCA_017526985.1 Lachnospiraceae bacterium | reverse complement strand
ATTTTTTGTCGACGGTGTAAAAGTGCTCGAAGTTAATGGCTTCAAGCACGGGCCTTACAGTAAGGGATCGGTTGGTCTTTATGTGGATATCGGAACAGACGGATACTTCCGCAATCTGCAGATCGAATGTAATGATTAATTGCGAGGTACCGCGATGAATATGATGAAAGCTGTATTGTTGGATAAAATCACTGATGGAAAAGATATCACGCTCGCTGAATGCACGGTTCCGGAGGTAAAACCCGGCTGGGTACTGATCAAAGTTAAGGCCTTCGGTCTGAATCATTCGGAGCAGATCCTCCGTCACAGTGAGATCAATGCACCTTATATTCAGAAGCCTGTTATCCCCGGTATCGAATGTACTGGCGAGGTGGCGGATCCTTCAGATACAGATCTGAAGACAGGCCAGAAAGTCATCGCCCTCATGGGTGGTATGGGCCGGTCTTTTAACGGCAGCTATGCGGAATATGCGCTGCTTCCCAGACGCATCGTGTTTGCGGTGAACAGTGATCTTCCCTGGGAAGCGCTTGGTGCTGTTCCGGAAACGTACTTTACAGCCTGGGGATCCTTGTTCGAATGCCTGCACCTCAAAAGAGAGGATACGCTGCTGATCCGCGGGGCAACCTGTGCACTTGGCTATGCAGCCATGCAGATCTCGAAAGCTCTCGGCTGCAGGGTGATTGCCACGACACATAAAGAAAGCAAGCTGACGCTGATTGCGGAAGCGGATGAAGCTGTCATTGACGATGGCAGACTGACCGGCAAGCTCCATGGAGTCACAAAGGCTCTGGATCTCATCGGTCCCCGCAGCCTGAAAGATACGCTTACTGCAGTGGAAAAAGGCGGCATTGTCTGCCAGACGGGGATACTCGGCGGTGTGTATGCGTTGAACGGTTTTGATCCCATCAAGGACATCCCGAACGGCGTGTATCTCACTGGGTTCTTCTCCAATTATCCCACACAGCAGATCATCGATGAGATTTTTGCTTTCCTGAACGAACATCATCTCGTCCCAAAGAGCGGAAAAGTGTTTGACTTTGAAAACATCCGTGAAGCAGTCATCGCGCAGGACGAGGGCAAGGTCAACGGGAAGATCGTTGTGTATATATAAAGCCAGAGAATGAAGTTATTCCATTTGAGAGGACGATTATGCAATACAGAAGAAGTGGTAATCAGGTTTTGATCCGGGTCGACAGGGATGAGGAGATCCTTGAGTCCATCCGCGCGGTATGCGCATCGGAAAAGATATACGGAGCGTCTTTCACTGGAATCGGAGCCTGCGGGAAAGCTATAGTATCCTCGTATATCCCGGAAGCAAATGATTTCACCAATCATGAAGCATCCGGACTGCTGGAGCTGATATCATTGAACGGAAATATTTCGCTTGAGAATGATGCTCCGTTTGAGCACACACATGCGTTGTTTTCTTATTTGGAGAATGGTGCACAAAAAGTTCTTGCAGGACACCTGAAGTGTGCTGTTGTCAGCTATACGGCGGAGATTTTCCTGACAGTTTCAGATACGATAAACAAAGTTTTCGACCCTGCCACAGGTATCACGGTGTGGAATCTGTTTCCCGGTTGCCGGTCGTAAACGGCGATTACAGGAACGGATACCTGGTGTGCAGGATGACTTTGGGACAGGTGTACTGAAAACACCGGTTAATAATATAGCAAAAATGCTGGAGGCGTAATACAAATGGGAATGGAGCAGAAGACGAAATTCACTATTGATAAATCCAAATGCATCAAATGCGGCAAATGTGTCAATACCTGCTCCGGCATGGTGATCGAATTCGGTGCGGATGGCTATCCGCAGATGAAAGAGTTTGAGCGCTTCGGCTGGCGTGGATGCTGGAGGTGCCAGCACTGTCTGGCGGTATGTCCGCAGGGTGCGATTTCCATCTTTGAAAAGAAACCGGAAGATTCTCTTCCGCCTGCTCCGAAAGAGATGGGTGAATATATGGAGCGGCTGATTGTAAACAGGAGATCCTGCCGCAGATTCCTGGATAAGAATGTGGATTCCAAGGTGATCACCGGTATCCTTTCCGCAATGGCAGCAGTTCCGACCGGCGGCAATGCCATGGGCGTGGAGTACACCGTCATTGATGATAAAGACCGTGTGGATGAGATCCGCAAAGTAGCTTACGCTAAAATGGATGCGGACGCGAAGAAACATATTTTTACGCACAGCTTCAGTGATTTTTACTACGGGAAAATGAAGGAATCCGAGAAGACGGTCCGCAAAGGTGATCTTCTTTTCTGCGGAGCGCCGCATCTGTTTATCGCCCATGAGAAATGCGTCGGCAAATGGGCAGAGGACAGCAAGACGAACTGCCATCTGGCAGCAGCATATTTTGAACTGCTCTGCAATGCGCATGGCCTCGGAACGACGATCATGAGCTATTCCGCAGAAGTTCTGAATGAGCTGGCGCCGGAAGCCAGGGCAATGCTGAATATTCCGAAGGATCACTATACCGGTCTGATCATAGGCTTCGGATATCCTGAAATCGAATATGCCAGAGGTGTTCAGAAAGACCGGTCTGCGAAAACACACCGGTATACGGAGGGAAAACGATAATGGATTTCATGGAAATATCAAGAAAGCGGAAAACCGTTCGCAGGTTCTCCCAAACTCCCGTTGAACAGGAAAAACTGGAAAAGATCCTGGAAGCGGGACGCTGGTCACCGACTGCAGTAAATTTGCAGCCGCAGAGGATCCTGATACTGAACACATCAGAGAGTCTTGCGAAGGTAAGGGAATTCTGTTCCTTCGGCTATGATCAGAAATATGTGGATCTGGCAAAGGAATGCGAAGATAAAGAAAAAGGCGGCGTCAATTTCTATTATGGTGCACCGCTTGTCCTGTTTGTCTGCTATGATGCCGACGCCTGCTGGACACATCCCCAGAGCGGCGAATCCAGCGGAGCGACTGACGCCACGATCGTGGCAACTCACATGATGCTGGAAGCAGCGAGTCTGGATCTGGGAAGTGTCTGGATCTCCTACTTTGATCAGGATAAGGCCAGAGAAATGCTTAAGCTTCCGGAGAATTGGAAACCGGTCTGCATGCTGTATGTCGGATATCCGGCAGATGATTTTGTGCCGAACACAAGTCTTGGCGGTCATCGCAAGCCGCTTTCCGAGACCTGTTTTTACAATGAGCTGTCGGAAAGGATATGAACATGAATCAGAACGAACGCCTGGATTATCTGGTAGAACAATTCAAAGAGGACTCCGTACAGTACCGGGATCTGGAAACCCCTGCAGATCCGGCGGGTAAGAAACGGATCCTTCGGTCCTTGATGAACATCCGCATGCCTCGTATGATGGCTCCATCTGTCCTGGCAGTACAGGACGAATATTTGAAGGAGCGGAACCGGGAAAACGGGATCGTACAGATCTTCGATATACCGACGATTGCGGATCAGGGAAGCCGGCATCCTCATGCGGATTCTATTTCCATCTGGCAGGGAGATATCACAAGACTGGCGGCAGACGCTATCGTGAATGCGGCCAATTCCCAGATGATCGGCTGTTTTGTTCCCATGCACACCTGCATTGATAACTGTATCCACACTTACGCAGGAATACAGCTCCGTGCAGAATGTGACCGGCAGATGCGAATCCTCAGGTCAAAATATGGGCAGGATTATGAACAGCCGACGGCTGTGCCGATGCTGACAGACGGTTACAATCTTCCCGCAAAGAAGGTAGTCCACATCGTCGGACCTATCGTAACCGGAAGGCTTACCAAAGACCTGGAACAGGGTCTGGCGGACTGCTACCGAAACACGCTGGATCTGTGTCTGGAAAACGATATTCGAAGCGTTGCCTTCTGCTGTATTTCTACGGGAGTTTTTCATTTCCCGAACCGGAAGGCTGCCGAAATCGCAGCCCGGACAGTGACAGACTGGCTGAATCAGCATCTCCGGGCGATGGAAAGAGTGATCTTCAATGTGTTTAAGGAAGAGGATAAGAAATACTATGAACAGGAATT
>JAFXQR010000085.1 GCA_017526985.1 Lachnospiraceae bacterium | reverse complement strand
CTTCATTTCTTCTTCAAACAGAGGAACCTTTAAAGATCCGTCCACTCCTTCACCGGTAAAGTAACAACCGACGCCACGGAAGGAGATGACCTTGGGAAGCGGAGACTGAAAACGGAGCTTCAAAATGATCTCCTGACCGCGTTTGCGGTTGATATCATTAAAATAGTTTGCATGTACTTTCATCACGCGCACCGGTTTCAGGAAAAGATCCGGATAGGAAAGCATGGAGACAACTTTCAACATGCCTTTCAAGTCATCGGCGTTGTGTAATAACAATTCCTCCATGATAGACTGGTCTTTGTCACATACATAATCATGATAGCGGCTGATCAGTTCGCCACCGGTATACGGATCGTCACGGTTAATGCCCAAAAATTCTTCTATGGTTTTCTGCTTTAGATTGGGCAGACCGATGATATCACGATATCCCAGAATGCGTCGGTAAATATCGATGCCATCTTTGCCTTCAAAGGAATAGGGCATCTCATATTGTTCTGCCTTCTGCAATAGATAAGGCAGATCAAAACGGTTACCGTTAAAATGGATCAGGAATTTATAGGGATGTGCAAATTCAAAAAAGGCAGTGAGTACCTGCAGTTCTTCGTCATAGGTTTCAGCAAGCCACTGAATATAATGCCATTTTTCTTCCTGAAAATATATACAGCCTACCAGATAAAGATTTGTGCTGCGAGGGGACAGACCGGTAGTTTCGATATCCAGAAAAAGAATATCCTCCAATGTCTGGCCTTCTGAAAGTAATTGTTCCAAAGGATAATCCGGTGTTTCGTCAAAAATACCAGTGATCGTCTTCATGTAAGAATCCCCCTACGAACTAACATTCAAGATCATTCAACCATAATTTCATACCTTTTAATATCATACCACATTCCGGTTGATTTCAGAATATTTTTTTGAAAAAAAGTGGTGAAAACAAAGATGAACCGAAAAAGAAAAAGGCGTGCCGATCAGCACGCCCTTTATGAAATGAACATTTCTTATTTTTTCATCAACTCATTTACGAGCTTCTGTACAGCTGCGGCGTCGTAACCGGCTTCCGTAAGCTTTTTGGTACGCTCTGCGCCGACACCCCATTTGCCTGCGATCACTTCCTTTGCAATCGCTTCCAGATCTGCACCGGTTGCTGCCTTGACCGCCTCACCGGCAGCGGCGCTAACAGCCTCACCGGCAGCTTTCTTTCCTGCAAGTCCTTTTGCTACATCTGCGATAGACATGATTACTACCTCCATAAGAAAAAATTTTTGATGAAAATATGATAGCACAAAAGTATTTTGTTTACAACTTTTTGTGCAAAATTACAATTTTTTGTGGTAATCGGAGTTCTTTTTTGGTATAATATTATCGGTGACATAACTTTTCGATGATGCGGTCAATGCAGGAGAGAAAGGATGACAGATCACCTAAAATACTATGAAATGGGGGATAAAGAGATGCAGGATTACAAAAAGATCGACTATGCAAAAAACAAGGATGTAGTACTCCGTTATATCCCGGGGCACTTTGTGACGCCGAATTCCCATGTGAATTATTACATGGATCTGACGGATATGAAGTCCCGCCAGCGTGAAGCGCGTGCGACCGGAGAGGAATTGGCTGAGATGTATATGGTCTCGGATGTGATCGATACCATTCTTTGCCTGAACAGTATGGAAGTGGTCGGAGCGTATATGGCTAACAAGATGACCAAAGCAGGTATCATTTCTGCAAATGCCCATAAGACCATGTATATTACCAGTCCGGAGTATAATACCAGCGGACAGATGATGTTTCGTGAGAACAATCAGCACATGATTCGGGGAAAGAAGGTACTGATCCTCATCGATACTGCGACGACAGGTGAAACGCTTCTTGGTGCGATCCGAACCATTGGTTTCTACAAAGGTGAGGTGGTTGGTATTTCGGCGATCTATTCTGTGGCGGCACAGATCAGCGGGATTCCGATCCGGGCATTGTATTCCAACCGGGATCTGCCGGATTATTCCAGTTATGAAACCGAGAATTGTCCGCTTTGTAAGAATAATGTAGCAGTGGATGCAATCTGTAACGGTTTCGGCTACTCGACGATCAATTAAACGGATAATAAAGAAAACAAAATACGCAGGAACCCGCATAAAAGCTATGCGGGTTCTTTTGAAAACTATGAAACAAACAGATAAAAAGTGAACCAAATGACGGAAGCGAAGAACAGGCAAAAGAATATTCCGGTGATGTGCGTACTGATCATTTTGACATCCCTGCTGATCCGGCAACTGATCGTAGGATTTATGGATAATGATTTCTATCATATCGCGGTTTCGGGAAGGCGTATTGTACAGAACGGGATCTTTTATGAGAATCCGTATTTTGTAGAAAGCGGATACCATATGATCGTACAACAGTGGCTATATGCGATCGCGCTGTATCTGTCATATGCATGGGCGGGCTTTTCCGGTGTGTTTCTGTTTACGGCGTTTCAGGCGCTATTGTTGCTGATCCTTGCGTGGCAGTATCTGAGAATCCGGAATTGTGATACCTATGTAACAAGGATCGGAGCGGTTCTCCTGGTATTGTCGGTTCAGGATCTGTGCTGCCGGCCGGAGATCATCAGTATCAGTCTGCTGGTAATGCAGTTGATCCTGCTGGAACGATACCGTACAAACAAAAAAACAGCGGTGCTATATCTCATGCCATTACTGTCCCTGGCGGAGATCAATCTGCATGCATCCTATGCTGTATTTCATCTGATCTTTTTACTGCCTTATCTTGTGCCGTTGCATAAGATACCGATGATCGGTGATATGGAAAGTATGGTCGGAATCAGGGAAGATGCGGTTCCGATCAAACCGTTGATCGTTCCCATGATTTTGATGATCGTTTCCTTTTGGCTCAATCCCTATGGTCTGGAATCTTTTTTGATGGTTGCCAAATCCGGAAATATCCGTCTGATCCCGATCGCGGAATCCCAGCCGGTTTCGATCATGAAACCACAGAGTGCCTTTCTTTTGATCGGTGTCATTCTGATCGGAATTACGATCGGTTTGAAACGCCTGAAGCAGTCCACTCTGATGATGGGACTTGGCATACTTTTGATCACTCTGATCGCGGTGAAGAATTCGTTGTTCTGGAGTATTGT
>JAFXQR010000084.1 GCA_017526985.1 Lachnospiraceae bacterium | reverse complement strand
TCATCAAGAGGTCCCGGCTTGTTTAATATCTCCTCAGGAATGCCGAGTTTACCGACATCATGCATGAGTGCGCCAAATTCAAGGCTGACCCTGTTGATCCCCTCTTTCTTATCCGCAGGCAAGTGGTCATAGAGCACCATCGTGACATTCTGTACATATCTGCTGTGACCGCGAAGGTTTGGGTCCCTCGCATCAACAACGCTTATCAGCGTTTCAGCAATATTGAGCGCGTTCTCCTTGATAGTGGCTATCAGGTTGAAGATAAGACTGAGCACTATCGCAACAAATATGCTTCCGCCAAACAGAATCCCAGCGATCACAAGATCGGGAGTTCCGAATATTGCCACAAGGATATATCCGATAAGGAAAAATACAAGAAGACCGAGCGCCGTGTATTCCCATGCCTTTTCTTTTTTCGTGCCAGCCGAAAAAACGTCCTTTGATCCTTTGACAAACTGATGAAACCGGTAGATATTCGTGACCATGATAATGATCCCGCATATTATCATTCCGTATATGATGAGATTCATGTCTTAAGCCTCCCTTTATTGTCTCCGCCTGTCGCCATGCTTTTCGTAATATGCCTTTTTATCCTCATACATGGCCTGATCCGCCCGCTCGAATACCTGACCGTAATCGGTATCCGATCCGGGGCTAAACACTGCTGCTCCCCTGGCAATAGACAAGGGAACCTTGTATGGCCGTTCACTGCTGTTTATTTCTTCCAGGGCAGATACCAGCGTGTCAAAGTGCTGCATTATATCTTCCTGCGTAAAGTTCATACCGAGTATTATGAATTCATCTCCGCCGAAACGATAAGTGTTTTCTTTTCCAAACACTTTCTTCAGGATTCTGCCCACATCGGTCAGGGCCATGTCTCCGTATTCATGACCTATGGTGTCGTTTATGGTCTTAAGCCCGTTCAGGTCGAAAACTATCACTGCAAAAGCGGCCTTATTCTCCCTGATTCTGTCATTCACCTGTCCGACAGCATCCAGATATGCTCTCTTGTTTTTCAGCCCTGTCAGCCTGTCTGTATGTGCCTGATAATGTTTGTGGCTTACCGCTATGATCAATCCGATAATAATAAGCAGCACCAATAATACCAGGCCGAAATGATCCAGAAGGAAATCGAAGAGTGAATACTTTATGTTGGAACCTATGCAGGCATACATGGCATTAGTTATATCAGACTTGTCTATGAGTGAGATTCCCCGGCATAGAAGAGAATATAATACATTGTTGCCTTTTTTTACCCCGATACAGTAATTCATGCTTCCGTCCAATGGCAGTCGCTTAAGGCTTTGATACTTTCTCTCTGAAAGAAGGGTTTCGGCTTGACCGTTATCAAGGAATGTGCAGGTTGCTTTACCCTGCTTTACCGCATCCAGACAATCCTCCACTGTGTCTACGATATATACCTCACTCTCAGGATAGTTTTCAGCCACGAAATCACTCTGAAATGCGCTCTGACTTGAAACAGCAATCCGCCCGGTGGTAGAAGTGTCATTATACTCACCGCGGTAAACCAGACAGACACCAAAATCCACCAGGTTATTGGTTTGGACGATTCCCTGCGCCTCAGAATTCCATATGCTGTCATATACCGGAAACGCAGCATCAATCTCCCCTGACATGAGGGCATCTGTCATTTCTGTATAGCGTGGATATGCTTTGTATTCAATACTGACCTGCTCCGACAGACCAAGCTGTTCCTGCCACTTGAGAAAGATGTCCGTAATAATGCCACCGGCTTCTTTGTCCGCGCCCCCGCTGCAATACGGCAAATAGTCGTCGATATAGCCCACCCGGATAACGTTATGATTCTTTATCCATTCGTTCTCTTTGTGGGATAAGGCAGCATTTACTGCCGTATGGTTAAAATACTTGATCTGAAGGCTCTGGATAAAATATGGATTGCTCTCTTTGAGTGTGGCAAGCGCATTGTTAAGTTCGTCGAGCAGATCATCCCTGCTCTTCGTCACTACGAGGTAATAGGATGATTCCCCAACCATCACAACCGGAGTTATTCCGGAATTGGAAGCCACATTATTGTTCACTGCTATAATTGCATCAATATTTCCGTCCGCAAATGCTTCATCCCTGCTTTGAAAGTCTTCGAACAAAACCTCTTCGCAATTCACACCGCTACTATCCATCCACGACTCAAAATAGTCGGTCATCAGATTGTTTTTCAGAGTTCCTACACGCTTCCCGTTAAGCGAGGTTGGATCCGTGCCGTTGATTTCCTCGTTATCGGCCTTCTTGTAGATATAGTAGGATTCAAGACCCATCTCATATGCGGGAAAATCCATGAGAGACTCCCGCTCTTTTGTATAAGAAACGCCGGCCAGCACGTCGATATCTCCATTTATCAGGGCATCATATAGTTCTGACCATCCACCCGGTATATATTCATACTCCCATCCGGCATAGTTCGCTATATTCTGAAGATATTCGTAGGAATATCCGCTTTTTCGTGTTAATTCGGCGTCACCCTCCTGAAAGTGTTCGGAATTATACCATCCGACCCGCACCCTCCGGCTCTGCTCTGCGTTATCTTCTGCCGCTTCAGCCGTAAACGGAACAATGACGTACAGAAGCGCAAACAAAACTCCCGCAAGATAAGATAAAAATTTCCCGATTCCAAACAATCCGCAAAGCCGCAGCTTTTTTAAGTAATCCTCTTTCATTCCTATCCCCTTTAATAGTGCGGATGTACAAAATATCCCGCATATATCAGAATTATGATAAACATAGCTGTTGAGCCTATCGTTGATGCGATCTGGATCACCTTTACGGCATGGCTTTTTACCCCAAACAGCATTAACAGGCTGGTTACAGCACTTGCAAGCATAAGGGCGAGCTGCAGGTATAAAAGCGCCGGATTGTCGGCCGTATAAAGGCTGTCTATCGGACTTCTGTGATGCACTCCCATCTCCCCGTCGGGCAGATGATATGTATCTGTGTATAAATCCATCCGCAAAATGACGAAGTACACAGCGTTTGCTATGATCGATATGATATATAACAGCATTTTAAGCACGTA
>JAFXQR010000083.1 GCA_017526985.1 Lachnospiraceae bacterium | reverse complement strand
TGCGACCAGAGAAGTGCTGGTGCGGGCGGCGCTGGTACGTACGCTGGTGCAGATCCCCGGGGTGGATGGCGTGAGTATGCGCATTGGCGAGGAACCCCTGCTGGACCGTTCCGGCAATCCTATCGGGGTGATGCAGAAAGATACTTTTGTTGATAATGAAGGAGCAGAGATCAATGCTTACGATACCGTGGCACTGCATCTGTATTTTGCGGATGAGACCGGGACGCAGCTGGTAGAGACATCGCAGACGGTGATGTACAATACGAATATTTCCATGGAGCGTCTGGTGGTAGAGATCCTGATCTCGGGACCGGAAGGAAAGGAAATGTATCCTACCGTAAATCCGGATACGCAGATCTTGTCTGTGACGGATGCGGACGGCGTGTGCTATGTGAATCTCAGCAGTGAGTTTATGGATACTGTCGGAAATGTGACACCGGAAGTGACGCTGTATTCCATTGTCAATTCGCTGGCGGAGCTCAAAGATGTACACCGTGTGCAGTTTATGATAAACGGAGATGCACAGATTTTGTATCGTGAATTGATCGATCTGGGGAGCAGTTTTTCCAGAAACTTAGATATTGTGAAATAGTTAGTAACCTGCCTTCCCCCTGGGGGGAAGGTGCCCGAAGGGCGGATGAGGGGGATATGAAAAGACCGTTATGTACAGGCTGTCTTTTCTTTCTTATCATTGTATGGCTGGGACTTCGATGGCTGGGCCCGCCGGAGAACCCATACAGGGAACAGGCCGGCGAGGCGATCACGCTTACCGGTGTGGTGGAGTGGAAGGAAGAAAAGAACGGAAAACAGATCTTTTATCTCAAAGATGTCAGATTCTCTGACGGAAGATCTCAGGAAAAAACAGGATATGAAAGGAACGCCGGCAGGCTTGGTGTGATCTGCACTCTGCCGGAGGATGGTATATTGCCGCCTTTGGGCAGCGTGATCAATGTGCGGGGAAGAGTGTCGCTGTATCGAAATGCAACCAATCCCGGAGAATTTGATCTGCAGGAATACTATCTGTACAAAGGCTATGGAGCAAAGGCCGCAGTGCAGGAGTGGAGCTTTGCCGGCGAACATTATGATCGTTGGAAAGAAGATTTGTGGCAGTTACGGTGTTTTCTTGGTGAGATCTATGATGCCTGTCTTCCTGCGGAGGACGCCGGTGTGATGAAAGCAATGGTGCTTGGGGATAAGGGGGAGCTGTCATCGGATATCAAGGATCTGTATCGCGTGAACGGGATCGCGCATATCCTGGCCATCAGCGGATTGCATATCAGCATTCTGGGGATTGGTTTTTATAAGGGATTGCGAAAGGCGACAGTACCGATCTTACCGGCGGCAGCAGTGGCACTGTTTCTGATGGTGAACTATGCCATGCTGACGGGAGCGAGTACTTCGACAGTGCGTGCGGTGATCATGTTTGGTCTGATGGCGGGAGCAGATGTGGAACGCAGAAGCTATGATCTGCCGACGGCGCTGGCACTCTCGGCTGCCAGCACGGTTTTTTTCTCACCCTACGAGATCATGCTGTCGGCTTTCTGGATGTCGTATACCGCAGTAGCCGGCATCGCGATCTTTTATCCGGCAGTGATCGACGGCATACGCTTCGGGCGAGATCTGCGTGGCAGGCTGTTGGCGGCGCTGAGCGGCAGCCTTGCGGTATCGGTATTTACGCTGCCGCTCATCCTCCTGAACTATTATGAAACGCCGGTATATTCGGTGCTGCTGAATCTCGTTGTGATCCCATTGATGAGCGTATTGATGGTAAGCGGCCTGCTCGTATTGTTGTTGGGGAGCCTCTGGCTGCCGGCAGGTGTTGTCATCGGTATGCCGTGTCATCTGGTGTTGAAGATTTATACATGGCTGTGCCAACTTTTACAGCGTCTTCCGTATCATACCTGTATCGCAGGTTGTCCGTCGGTGATACAGATGGTGCTGGCATATCTGTTTTTCGGTACCGTGTTTTTACTGGGGCGCCGGATGATACGGAAGCTGGCGGGATATGTGCAGGATCGGGATGCTGTGGAACGCTGGTATGGACAGTTGCTTGTAATGATTGGTGGGGACGGTATCTATGCGGAAAAAGAAGAGACGGATCTGCGGCGGCTGCTCTGCTGGCGCTGCGGTCTTGCGGTATGTGGTGTGCTGGTCCTTTTCATCCGTTTCCGTCCGCAGGTGGGAGTTACTTTTCTGGATGTGGGGCAGGGCGACGGCATCTGTTTTGAAAGTCCGGATCTGACCGTGATGATCGACGGAGGCAGTACCAGCAAAGATGCTTTGTTTCAGTATCAGATCGAACCGTTTTTGAAATACCGTGGGATAGGGAAAGTGGATTACTGGTTCATCACACATCCGGATACGGATCATTGTTCCGGGTTGATGGAGATGCTGGCGGAGGGATCCTCTTCTTCCGGAAAAACCAACAGCGGGATAGCGATCGGAGCTATCGTGCTTCCGGACGCGTTCGGTGCAGAAGAAGATTTTGCGGAACTGATCTCGCTGGCGGAAGCACATAACATTCCGGTTTTGTGGAATGCGGCAGGATCGGTATTGCAGGGGGAGCAGCTGCGTTTTGTATGTCTGCATCCGGAGAGCGGATACCGGACGGAAGATGTGAATACCTATTCTCAGGTATTGGAAGTGAGCGGCGGCGGCTTTACGGGGATTTTTACCGGAGATGCTACGGTGGAGAGTGAAGAGGTGATACTGCGAACACTGGGGCAGAATGATACTCCGTTGTCACGCCCCCCGGATGGTTATTTCTGCCTCAAGCTGGGACATCACGGATCGCATACTTCTTCGTCACAGGCGTTTCTGGATTTTGTATCCCCGCAGATCGCCATTGTCTCTTGCGGCTACCACAATTCCTACGGACACCCGCACGCCGATGTCATGGAGCGTGTTGGTGACCTTGGCTGTGATGTGTTCCGCACCGATGAGGACGGTGCCATTATGATCCGCTCCACCAACGGCAGGATCAGGGTGGAATGTTTCCAGGATATATCTCCCGGAAAGTGAGAGACTGTTGCAGCAAACAGAGATTTGTAAGAAGAGAAAAACAATGCTATTATATCGGTGTAGCAAAGGCTTTTTGTTTAAGCAACAAGGAGAAACTCATGAAAGTCTGGTTTTATTGGGACTGCCCGTATTGCGGCAGCATGATACAGGGGAAGCATCGGGAGTGTCCGCATTGCGCGGCACCGATCCCGAATAATGTGCGATATATGCCGCCGGATGATCCGCGTGTGATCCGGGCATTAAAAGAAGGAAAAGTGATCCTGAACGAAGATGCGGAGATCCATGTGGATGAGAAGGGAATCCGCAGTGAGGTGGTAAAAAAAGAAGAGGAGCGTACCGGTGAGAACTGGTTGTGTGACAGCTGCGGAGCGCAGAATCCGGCGACGGTCCCGACATGCATCGGCTGCGGTGCGCCGAAAGGCGGAAAGACCTACTTTAATCAAACGGAGAACTGGAAGAGGGAGCAGGGAACGCCCAGAATGGAACCGGTCAGCATGCCGGTGCGTCCGAATATTCAGATCCGCCCGGTTTTGAATCCGTTTGCGATATTTCGCAGTAAGCTGTTTAAGCTGCTGCTGGCGGCAGTCATACTGATCCCGCTACTCATGTGGCTCTTCAAACCGGTGGAGCGGAAAGCGGAGGTGGTCGGTTTCCGCTGGGAGAGATCTATCGCGGTGGAGAAGTTTACCCTAAGCCATGAGAGTGGGTGGTCGACACCATCCGGGGCCAGGGTTACTAAGATGAGTGAAGAGATCCACCATTATGATCAGGTGGTGGATCATTACGAGACCAAGACCAGGCAGGTCGCGCATCAGGTGCTGGATGGCTATGATACCTCCTATAAGGACCTGGGAAACGGACAGGGAGAAGTGGTGCAGACGCCCAGGTATCGGACGGAGTACACTACAGAGACTTATCAGGAACCGGTCTATAGATCGGTGCCGGTGTATCAGACCAAGTATTATTACGACATTGATAAATGGGTACATGATACGGATCTGAGGACCAGTGGTGCAGGGCAGGAACCGTACTGGCAGGAAACGGATATTCCGGCTTCTGTGAGCAACCCGTCCTATGGTGACCGGCGGCAGGGCGCGCGGACGGAGCACTATTATGTGAGCCTGAAGGATCAGGACAATGAAAAGTACGAGACGGAGTTTAAATATTCCGAATGGCAGGGGCTGAGCATTGGCGATAAATTGAGTTACCAGTCCTTCCGCTTCAGCAAACGGCCGATCAATGAGATCACCGTCGAATAAAAACTATGGCCCGGGGCAGTTTTGTCCCGGGCTATTTTCGTATTGACGGATATCGGGGGTGACGATAAAATATTATCGTTGATGTGTCGGAGGAGAGGTATGGCAGCAAAAAAGGCAGAAGCATCCGTCAACTGGGTAGCAGAAGATCTGAAAAATAAGGAACTGAAGAACATCTATCTGCTCTACGGTGAGGAAGCTTTTTTGAAACAACAGAATATGAACTGGCTGCTCAAGTACCTGATGCCGGAAGATGACGGGATGAATTTTGCGCGCTTTGACGGTAAAAAGGCTGAGGTGGAGGCGATCATCGATTTTGCCGATACTATGCCGCTTTTTGCGGATCACCGCGTGGTGCTGGTGACGGACAGCGGTTTCTTTAAGAACGGTAATGCGGAGCTGAATGATTATATCAAGCATCTGCCGGAGACCACCTACCTGATCTTTGTGGAGAAGGAAGCCAGCGGTGTAACGGCACTGTTCAAGACGGTGAAAGAACTGGGACGCGTAGTGGCTTATAATGAGATGACCGAGGATGAGATCCGAATGCAGGTGCTCAGGATCTTAAAACGCGAAGGCAAACAGATGCGCGCTTCGACATTTTCTTATCTGCTGATGAAGACCGGCACGGATATGATGAATATTTCTTCGGAGCTGGAGAAGCTGATCTGCTATACCCTCGGTCGGGAAGAGATCACGGCGGAGGATATCGATGCGGTGACGACGGCACGGATCGAGGAGCATGTGTTTGTCCTGACCAATGCCATCGCGGAGAAAAAACAGAAGAAGGCACTGGACAGTTATTACGAGATGCTCAGCCTGAACGCGAAGCCTATGGGTATCATTGCACTGTTGGCGGGACAGTTCAACCGTATGCTCCGGGTGAAGGATCTGCGCAGCATCGGTATGGATCAGAAACAGATCGAGGCGAAACTGAAAATGAAGGCATTTGCCGTGCAGGAAAACGGCAGGCTGGCGTCTCGCTTCAGTATGGAAGAACTGAAAGAAGCCATTGAAGATTGCGTAAAGGCGGAAGAGGCCATCAAGACCGGACGGATGAGCGACCGCCTAAGTGTGGAAACATTGATCATCAAACATAGCGTATGATGCACCGGCGCGAGCGTTCTGCAAGCAGAACGCTTTTTTATAACTGAAAAGGGGAGGATTTGTATGCGGATACTGGTAACGAATGATGACGGGATCGGAGCGGAAGGGCTGCAGCGTGTGGCGGAGATGGCAAAACGCTTTGGCGAGGTGTGGGTGGTAGCGCCGGCCAATCAGTGCAGCGCCATGTCGCAGTGTGTGACGATACGCAAATCGCTTACGGTATGGCCGGTGGACTATCCCGTGGCCGGGGTGAAGGCCTACAGTGTGTCCGGTACACCGGCAGACTGTCTGGATGTGGCGCTGGGATATCTGATGAAAGACTGCAGGCCGGACTGGTGTTTTTCCGGCATGAACTGGGGATACAATGCAGGCTTTGATATTGCCTATTCCGGAACGGTAGGTGCGGCGATGCAGGCACTGATGCTGGGAGTGCCGGCCATCGCTTTCTCCAACCAGCGGGGAGATGTTTATGAAGTGGCGGATCATTATATGGCAGAGATCGCGGAGACGCTTCTGAAAAAAGAAAAGCTGACACAGGAGATCTGGAATGTGAATTTTCCGGGCTGCAGACTGGAGGAGTGCAAGGGTATTCTCTGGGATGCGCAGATCGAATCCGCGCCATATTATTACGGGCCGTATCCGGCAGAACACCGGCCGGACGGCAGCATTGTCCTGCATGACCGGGAGGTGTATCACGAAGATCATGGAGAGCGGAATACGGATGTGGCGGCACTGCTCCGTAACAGAGTGTCTGTCGGACGGATACGGAGCATGGTGCTGTGATTTTACGCAGGATTATATATTCTTGATAGAAAAGCTGCCGTTTCCGGCGGCTTTTTTGTTGGATGTTTACATTGCCGATCATACATGATACACTATCTCTCGGTTGGCAAAAATTGCCGCTACAGTAGTATTTCAATATTTCAAACCGGAGGATTCTATAATGATTATCAAGATCCTGATGCTTGTGTTATTTTTCGGCGTGATGATCGGCGTAGGTTTCTACTGCCGTAAAAATGCCACCGATGTCAACGGCTTCGTGCTGGGCGGCAGAAGTGTAGGCCCGTGGCTGACTGCTTTTGCATACGGCACCAGCTATTTTTCCGCCGTTATCTTTGTCGGGTATGCGGGACAGTTCGGATGGAAATATGGTATCGCATCTACCTGGATCGGTATCGGAAATGCGCTGCTTGGTTCCATGCTGGCGTGGCGTGTACTCGGGCGCCGCACCCGTATCATGTCCCAGCACTTAAATTCCGCGACCATGCCGGAATTCTTCGGACAGCGTTTTGATTCCAAGCCGCTTAAGCTGATCGCATCCCTGATCGTATTTATCTTTATGATCCCCTATACGGCATCATTGTATAACGGTCTTTCCCGACTGTTTGGTATGGCATTTGATATTGACTATGTATACTGTATCATCCTGATGGCGGTGCTTACCGGTATCTATGTTATTGTCGGCGGATATATGGCAACCGCGATCAACGACTTTATTCAGGGTATCATCATGCTCTTTGGTATCGTGGCAGTCATCCTGGCAGTGCTGAATTCCAAGGGCGGTTTTCTGGCAGCGTTGGACGGGCTTGCAAAGATTTCGGATGAAACTGTCAGCACTACCCCGGGTGTATTTAATTCCTTCTTCGGACCGGATCCCATCAACCTGATCGGTGTCGTGATCCTTACATCCCTCGGAACCTGGGGACTTCCGCAGATGGTTCAGAAGTTTTATGCCATCAAATCAGAGAAATCCATCACAAAAGGAACCATCATTTCTACACTTTTTGCAGGTGTGGTTGCAGGCGGCTGCTACTTTCTCGGAGGTTTCGGCCGACTTTTCAGTGATCAGATCGATATCAAGGCAAACGGTTATGACTCCATCATTCCGGCGATGCTCTCCAATCTGAGCCCGGTTCTGATCGGACTGGTAGTGATCCTGGTGTTGTCCGCATCCATGTCCACGCTGTCCTCGCTGGTTATGACTTCCAGTTCCACGCTGACGATCGACTTCATCAAGGGTACTATCGTAAAAGATATGAAAGATAAGAAGCAGGTATTCTGCATCCGGGCACTGATCGTGGTATTCATTGCGATCTCCGTTGTGCTGGCGATCGTACAGTACAAATCTTCCGTGACCTTCATCGCTCAGCTGATGGGTGTATCCTGGGGTGCGATGGCAGGTGCATTTCTGGCGCCGTTCCTTTACGGCTTATACTGGAAGAAGACGACAAAGGCAGCATGCCTGGTCAACTTCCTCTTTGGTGCCGGATTTATGACATACAACATGCTGTTCAGAAGTACGCTTCCGACGCTTCTGCAGTCCCCGATCAATGCCGGTGCATTTGTTATGCTGGCGGGATTGGTCATCGTTCCGGTGGTTTCGCTGATCACACCGCAGCAGGATGCAAAAGAAGTGGAAAAGATCTTCAGCTGCTACAACAAGAAGAATGAGGTTCCCGTAACCCAGTCCTTAAGCGACTGATACCGTAAGAGATATGAATTTTAAAGCTATAATGGATGCTTTTTTGAAAGCGCTCGGATATTTCAAAGAATGGTACATTTTTCAGCGCCTGCGAAGAAACCCTAAAATGGAAAAATTCCTGTTCTATCTGTTTGGTTTTGGTATACTGATCGTATTTTTCGCGATTGTTATCTATTTCTATTCGGATATGGGCTATTTCGAGCTTATGAAAGAATTCTGGGACAGGTATCTAAATAGCGGAAGGGAATAGGAAATAAAAAGTCGTCAGTAATGACGGCTTTTTTAGTGTAAATTCATTACATAGAATTCACATTTCATAGTTATCAATCGAGAGCATATGTAAATCAACTATTGCTGGGCATTATTTGATTCGTATAATTTTTTCAAGCGAGCTACCTCTTCCAGCAGGCTCTTGTTCTGTGATTCAAGATCCTGATTCTTGGACTCGAGATTTTGATTCCTGGACTCGAGATTCTGATTCCTGGACTCGAGATTCTGATTCCTGGACTCGAGATTCTGATTCCTGGACTCGAGATTCTGATTCTTGGACTCGAGATTCTGATTCTTGGATTTCAGATTCTGGTTTCTGGATTCAAGATCCTGGCACTCATTTTCCAAATGTTGTTTCTCGTTTTTCAGGATTGAGATCTGGTTCGCCATATCTTCGATCATGTATTGTTCCGTATTGTGGTCTAAAAAGGCAATTGCTTCCGAGTACATATGGATCACCTCCTCCGGCTTATGTCGATACTTGGCAATATCACGGTAGTATTCCCGAAACTCGGGAAACATATCGATCAGTTTCAGGATATCCTCGACTCTTACTGAAGAAAAGAAAGTCAGCCAGGCATCCTGCAAACTTTGGATACCTTCATTTTGCAGCTTTTCCCGAAATGTGTCAAGGGTGATGTAGGTGATATTTTGTAGTGATCTGAGTGATGCGCCGCTGTCATAGTTTACCTGCCTTTTGTGGATATAGTGATCGCACACTTTTTCTGCGCTGAACTCACGAGCGCTTTTATCCATCAGGATGATGACATATACCTGTGGCATGTCACTGTATTTGAATTTCTTTCCTTTTTCATTTTTGATGCGGGTATATTGCCGCATGATGAGATCGGAAGCATACACTTCACTGCGTTCTCCCGGAAAATAGAGACCGACCTTTTGCATCTCGATATTTACGATGCGCTTCCCACCGATCTCCACCAGCAGATCCATAATGACCAGACTGCTGTCTTCGGTGAAAGAATGACCTTCCCGTTCAATGGTATCTTTGATCTTTACTTCTTCGCCCATGATCGCAGTCAGGAAACTTTCCAACCGCTCCGGGTGGAATTCAGGAGAGAAGATTTCTCTGAAGAACTTGTCATAGGTGATCAGTAAGCTGCTCTTGCCCATAAAGAAATTAAGCAAAGGCTGTTTTTGCTCGGAGGATAACTGGCGGAATGCTTGCCAGGCGGTTTCATTCTGCATGATCATCTGCAAAGTTTCCGGTTCGGACATTGGCTCTCCGAGAATCTGTGTTAATAAGTTTTCTTCCTTTTTTGTCATTTTTGTAGACTCCTTCCTTTCCAGGGGCGGGGCGAAGATAAGTTTCTGAGAATTGGAAAGGTAATGCAATAGAAAATACAGATCGCCCCGCGCTAATAAATGATATAGATTGATTTATTTTGGTGATCGAAAACGGTGGCCACCGTCTTCAGCACGGGAGATAGCCCCGAACCACATGTGGATGATGATAAAAGAAAACTCCGTGATTGTCAATAGAAGTCATCCACGACTTTTCAACAACTTTATCCACATCCAAACAAAAAAAGAACAAATATTCGCTAAAAGTACGGTTTATTGTACTTTGAACGAGTATAATGGGTTATAGAACAAGGGGGAAACCGGGAACGGCAGGAACATAGGGTAGATTCCCAAAGGATGGATAAGGAGGAAAAAGTTATGGATATCAAGGTTATGAGCAGAATGGGACATTATGAGATTTATGTGATGGGGAAGTTTTACTGTGCCTGCGAGGATATGCGGGAAGTGGAAGAGGAACTGGAAGAACTGAAAGATCAGGCAGCGTAAACAACGATAGCTTAAGGAGGGCGGAGAAAATGAAGAATCAGACAAGAAGAGTGTATCAGGCAGAAGAGTATATGGAAAGAAGAGCGCGGGTGGCTCAAGGGAGCGCGAGAAAGCTGGCAATGGTGCAGCCAAAGGGAAGAAAGGCTGAAGAACATAACCAGACGGCACGGAGCCGGAAATACAAAAGAAGAAGGGACAAGAGTGACTGGCTGTTTTACGCATTGGTGATGTTGGTAGTTGTGATGCTGTTCTTCTACTCCAAAGTAAGAGCGGTGGGGCAGGATGATGTGGCCGGGGATGAGAGTCTGTATTATCGTGAGCTGGTGGATGGCTATACGCAGATTCTCAGAGAAGAACTGGCAGACAAGGGATACGCAAACAGCGGCATCACGACAACAGGGATTTTTGAAGGGCAGATACGCACCTACAAGATTGGCATTCATAATGAGCGTTTTGACCGTCTGGAAGAGGAAGAACAGACACACTTACTGGCTTCTCTGGAGAAAATCCCGTTTCAGGCGGCCGGAGTTAGAGTTGAACTGAGTATCATCCCATAATAGATTTATGCCAAATAAATAGGACTTGATATAGAACGATATCTTGTCCTTTTTACATTTTTAAGGTACAATATATGGCGTTGGTGCAACAACAATACTACGATGGCAAAAGGGAGAATACTTATGCGGCCGGAACCGAAACCATATGAGAGATACCGACACTTTAAGGGACGGGATTATCAGGTGTTGTTGATCGCAACGGATGCGGGCAGCGGCAGGAAATGCGTGGTATATCAGGGGCTTTACGAACCGTTTCGGATCTATGTGCGTGATATGGAGGAGTTTTTAAGCGAGGTAGATCGGGGGAAATACCCTTATGCACAGCAGAAAGAGCGTTTTGCGCTGCTGGATGTGCAGGAGAGTGAGGGCGCTGAGAAAAACGAGCATAAGGATATCCATATAGATACGGAAAAGGACAGGAAGGGCTCAGGACATTTGGCGGGAGAGTCGGATCTGAAACAGGAAAAGGCTGCACCAAAGAAAGAGATTCTTTCTGAAAAGGCTGAGAAGATCACACTCTCGCATGCGGGAGAGGGAAAGAGCATATTCGCCAAAAAAGAACGAACGGAAGAGAATTCCATATTTATGGTGGATGCGGCAGCCGGACGCCGACAGATTGAGCCGGAGAACGTAAAAGAAGAGAATAACAGTAAGTCGGAACTGAAAGAGCATAGAGAACCGGAGTACAAAACGGATGATGCGGAGAAATCCGGTGCTGTAGAGAAAGAGAGCACAGGGGCGGCATCTGCGGTAGATCCGTCACTGACTTTGTTCCTGGATGCGGAAACCGTAGAGAAAAAGCTGGAAGTATTGTTCAAAGAACGAAGTCGGCTGACTCCCAAGACATTGATGCTGATCGAACTGTCTCTTGGGCTTGAGGTGCAGAATGGGGATGTGGAAGACCGCTATCAGCGGATCCGAAGCAATCTGCAGATGCGGCAGAAGTATGAGCGGCACAGACCGGGATGAAAACAAAGAGATATTTGTATGGCAGATAGATCAGATAAAAAGCTATGAAAAGGATAGTTGCACCACTCCTGGCGTGGTATCAGGAGAATAAGCGGAGTCTGCCCTGGCGGGATGATCCGTCCCCTTATCATGTATGGGTGTCGGAGATCATGCTGCAGCAGACCAGAGTGGAGGCGGTTAAAGGCTATTATATCCGCTTTCTCAATGAACTGCCGGATATCCGGGCGCTGGCAGCCGTATCGGAAGAAAAGCTGTTGAAACTGTGGGAAGGGCTGGGGTATTACAACCGCGCCAGAAATCTGCAAAAGGCAGCACAAAAGATTGTCGAAGAATATCAGGGTGAGATGCCGTCCTCCTATGAAGAAATTTTAAAACTACCGGGTATCGGGGCTTATACGGCCGGAGCCGTAGCATCGATCGCATTCGGACAATGTGTGGCAGCGGTAGATGGCAATGTACTGCGGGTATTGGCCAGATATCTTGCGGATCCGGCGGATATTTCCGATGAGGGGCTGAAGAAACAGAGAAAAACCGAGATTGAGGAGATCCTTCCGGAAAAACAGCCGGGGGTTTTCAATCAGGCGGTGATGGATCTCGGGGCGATGATCTGTTTACCAAACGGTACGCCGAAGTGTGATGTATGTCCTCTTGCAAAGCAATGCCTGGCAAGAGAAGAGGGATGTGTCGCGGAATTGCCGGTTAAGGCACCAAAAGCGAGGCGGCGTGTGGAAGAGAAAACAGTATTTGTGATCCGGTATCAGGACAGAGTGATGATCCGCAGAAGGCCCGCTAAAGGCTTACTGGCCGGATTGTATGAACTTCCGGCGGCACAGGGACATCTGAACCAGAAGGCTGCGCTGGCTTATGTAGAAGAACTGGGATTCCAGCCGCTGCATATCGAAACGCTGCCGGACAGCAAGCACATCTTTTCTCATCTGGAATGGCGGATGAAGGGGTATTTGGTGCGGGCAGATGAATTGGCGAAGAAAGGCTCCTGGCAAAAGGATCCGGACTGCCGGATGGAAACACCGGAAAGTATCGATGCGGATTATCCGATCCCTTCGGCGTTTGCGGCTTATGCGCCATATATTCGGAAGAAGAAGCAGGAATGAGATTTGCAGAAGGAACCCAAAAAAGATAGAATATCTATGATAAATAGATTTCGGATAAACAGATTCTGATATCGGAGGAGATTATGAAAATTTCAGAGATTTTTAAGAGCGGACAACCGACTTTGTCATTGGAGGTCTTTCCGCCCAAGACCAGCGAGGTCTATGACAGTGTGGAAAAGGCAACTAATGAGATCGCAGCATTGAAACCGGATTTTATGAGCGTGACCTATGGCGCTGCAGGCAGCACACGAACCTATACGACAGCCATTGCATCAAATATTGAAAAGGCAGGCGTCACGGCATTGGCGCACCTGACTTGTGTAAATGCATCAAAAGAGAGTATCCGTGAGCAGGTGGAAGCACTGAAGGCGGCAGGGATCGAAAATATCCTGGCGCTTCGAGGGGATCTGCCGGAGGGGATGGAGAGCACGGATGACTGGGTTTATAAGCATGCCAGTGAACTGATCCCTGTGATCAAAGAGTATGGTGATTTCTGTATCGGAGGAGCATGCTATCCGGAAAAACATCCGGAAGCGGCGGATCTGAAAACGGATATCGCTAATATGAAGAAAAAGGTGGATGCAGGCTGTGAATTCCTGACCACCCAGATGTTTTTTGACAATAACCTGCTATATAACTATCTGTATCGCTTGCGCGAAGGCGGTGTGACGGTACCGGTGGTGGCAGGGATCATGCCGGTGACCAATGCAAAGCAGATGGCCCGGATCATCAAACTGTCCCAGGCTTTTATTCCGAGACGATATGTGGCATTGCTGGATCGCTATTCGGACAATCCGGCAGCCCTGAAACAGGCAGCGATCGCCTATGCGACAGATCAGATCATCGATCTGCTAGCAAATGGTGTGGAACATATTCATGTATATACGATGAACAAACCGGATGTGGCAGCGCAGATCCAGCATAATCTTTCCGAGATCATCCCGTCTTGTAAAAAATAAGGATCCCAGCCATGATGGAAGAAAACAAAAGTATAATCGCATATCCGGTCATAACCTATATTCCGACAATGGAAGAACTGGATATTTCCGAACAGGAGATCAATCGTTATCTAGGGTATGGGCGGGCAGAAGTTCCGAGCGATGATCGGACGATGATCGATCGTTGCCTGGAGAAAACCAGATCAGTAATGGCAGGTAAGGCGTGTTATTCACGCTTTCCTGTCATTTGTCATGAAAATAGCTTGATCGATATGCCCTATGGCAGAGTGGAAAGCCGGCATCTGTCCAGAAATCTGGCCGGCTGCAAGGAGATCTTTATCTTTGCGGCGACGATCGGGGCCGGGTTTGACCGGATGCTGACGCGTACCAGGATCACATCCATGGCAGAGGCGGCGGTGCTGCAGGCTTGCGGTGCAGCCGCAGTGGAAGCGGTTTGTAATGCCCTGAACGATAAACTGGAAAGAGAAATCCTTGCAGAAGGGAAGAGTCTGTGCAGCAGATACAGTCCGGGGTATGGTGACTACGCTCTGGAGAACCAGAAGGGGGTATTTGAGGTATTGAATCCGCCGAAATATATCGGATTGTCTCTGATGGACACGTTGATCATGAGTCCGGAGAAATCCGTAACGGCGGTGATCGGTATCCACGATAGCAAAGTGTAAGAAAGTATTCTCATAAAGGGGAACAGATGAAACAAAGCCGCAAGATAAAAGGGATCATCATAGCGGTTACGCTGGTACTTGCAATTGTAACAAGCATGAACACATTGCTTGTTTTTCGTATGACTTCACAGCAGACCAAGGATGCCGGGGCGTATCAGCTGGCCAGCATCAGCGGCCGTATGGAGTCTATGATCAGCAATTCCGAGGCATTGACGATGAAGCTGGGTATTCAGGCGCAGCCGCATCTGGACAACTATGAGGAATTGAAGAGTTTTGTCTATGAAAAGAAGGAAGAGTTACTGACAAAAACGAACGGCAATCTGTTCAGTTTTTATATTGTCGGGGATGGCTGGGATATTATGCCCGATTTTGAAGAACGCCCCGTCGATTATGTGGCTACAGAGAGAGACTGGTATACCGGTGCTATCCGGAACGGCGGAAATGCCTATGTAACATCGCCTTATATTGATGCAAGAACCGGCAATATCTGCTATACCATTTCGGTCATGCTCAGCGATCATACCAGTGTAGCGGCTGTCGATTATACCTTGGATACCATACGGGATTATATCCGTGAAATGTATGAAAACGGTACGCGAATGGCAGTGATCGTGACCAATGAGGGCATCATCGCCGGTTGCACGGAGGATGCACTGGTTGGAAAAAACCTGGCAGAAGCGTTGCCGGATTACAGCGGGATCTTCGGACTGGCCAAGGGGAGCGGGGATGTGGTGATGAGTCACATCCGGGGAGGAATGCGTTCCGAGACATTGTTTGCTACCAGGTCGTCTTCCGGCTGGTATATGATCGTCGGTGTCAGCAACTGGTCGCTTTATAAGAATTCGTATTTGCAGCTGGCAGCGATGATCCTTCTGAATCTGGGGTTGTTTGCAGTGATCCTGATGCTGTATATGAGCAGTGTCCGCAACCGGAAAAAGGCAGAGGATGCGCTGGCTTCGAAGGAAGCCTTCTTGACCAAGATCACGGGCGAGTTAAGAGATCCGCTGCATCGCATCATGGACAGCGCCAGTGTGGAAAATGTCCGGCACAGCGCGGATTATGAAGAAGAATTCATTAAGATCCGTGAAGCATCCGGTCGATTGGCGGAGATGATCGGACAGATCATTTCCTATACAGCGATCGTACAAAAGAGTGAAACAGAAAAGATAGGGAAACGGCGTATCCTTAGTGGGGGCATTAACGCGCGTTTCCGGGCGGTCATCATCGGCGTGCTTTTGTTTGTAATGACCATCAGTCTGTATACAAACATTTCGGCTACATTACGATGGGGAAATAACCGGATGCGCAGCGAGGTGCGTACCTATGAGTATAAGCTGTCCGAGTGGCTGGATACACAAAAGAGCATTCTGGATATGTTTTGCAGCATCATATCCACTCATCCGGAAATGCTGGAGGACTATGAAGGAACCATTGAATATCTGAACCGTATCACGCAGCAGTATCCGGAGATATCCGTTACCTATATGACCAATCCGAATCTGGAGCCGACGGTATTTATGAACAATGGCTGGTTGCCGGACAAAGACTGGCATGTGGAGGAACGCGGCTGGTATACGGACACGCTTGCTTCAGAAAAGGGGTGGAGTATCTCGGCACCTTATTATGATGAACAGACCGGCTTGTATTGTGTGACCATTTCGGAACAGGTATATGACGCCAGGACCGGAGAATGGCTGGGGATTTTTGGTATCGACTTCTATATGGACAAGCTGATCGATATTCTGGGCAGCAGTTATTCGGACGCAGGCTATGCATTTCTTGCGGATGCCGGCGGTGAGATCATCAACCATCCGTACGGCAGTTATCAGATGTCAGAAAAACGGTCGTCAAATGTTTCGCAATCTGTATACAAGGAGATTCCGACAGATGGTACGATCCGGATCTGCCGGGATTATGACGGGCGGTATCGTATCATGATCGCCAGCAAGGATGATAATTCCCACTTTACCGTGTATGTGACAAGCGGGATCTGGAAGATCTACGGCGTAGCGTTTATTTATTGTGTTATTTCGCTGATCGCGTTTCTGGTGTGCATCATCATGGTGTACCGTCTGCTCACGGCCCAGATCAGCTGGCAGGAAGAGGCAAACCGGAAATTGAAAGAATCGGCAGACAGCGCCATTGCAGCAGGAAATGCCAAAAGCCGTTTTCTGGCACAGATGTCCCACGAGATCCGTACACCGATCAATGCTGTCCTGGGGATGAATGAGATGATCCTGCGGGAGTCGGCGGATGATTCTATCCGGGAGTATTCGTCCAATATACAGAGTGCCGGACGGACGCTGCTTTCTCTGATCAACAGTATTCTGGATTTTTCGAAAATCGAAGACGGCAAGATGGAGATCCTCCCGGTGGAGTATGACAGTGCCGAGATGATCCATGACCTGGTCAATTCCGTATCAGAGCGGGCAAAGGCGAAGGGGCTGGCGCTGGATGTTGCAGTGGATGATACGCTGCCCGTCAAGCTGTACGGAGATGATGTAAGATTGCGTCAGGTGGTTGTCAATCTATTGACAAATGGTGTAAAATATACGGAGACTGGCAGTGTAACACTGACAATCTGTTGTACGGAACGCAGTCCGGAATCCGTGGAGCTTTTTATAGAAGTCCGGGATACCGGGATCGGCATCCGGGAAGAAGACCGGGAGAAGTTGTTTGAGTCTTTTCAACGCCTGGATGAGAAACGGAACCGCAATATTGAAGGAACCGGTCTGGGAATGTCCATCGTTACCCGACTGTTGGAGATGATGGGCAGCAGTCTGCAGGTGGAAAGCAAATATGGGGAAGGCTCTGCTTTTTCGTTTCGGATACGGCAGGGTATCGTGGACGCGACGCCAATCGGTGATTACGAAACGCATCTGGCCGGGAGTGTACAGCAAAAGAAGGAAGACAGTTATCTGTATGCGCCTGAGGCAAAAGTCCTGGTAGTGGATGATAATGAGATGAACCTGAAGGTGATCCGGAGCCTCCTGAAAGTGAACGGGATCGTGCCGGACACGGCCATCTCCGGAGAAGCGGCGTTGGAACTGGTACGCGCAAAGGATTACCATCTGATCTTTATGGACCATATGATGCCAAGGATGGACGGTATGGAAACGCTGCAGGTAATGCGTACAGAGCAGCTTTTGGACGAGAAGACGGTCGTAGTGGCACTGACTGCCAATGCGATCGTGGGTGCACGGGAGAGTTATATCCGGGCAGGTTTTGCGGATTATCTGACCAAGCCGATCGAGATTCCGATGCTGGAAAAGACATTGGAGTTGTATCTGCCGGAAACAATCCGGAGTACCAGGAGAGCGGAAGGCAGAGCTGTTACGGAAATGCCGGAATATGGCGATGTGTCACAAGGAAACAGTGCAGGGCAATCGGAGATATCCGGGGCTGTTTTTCAGATGCAGGATATGCGTGCCTTTCATGAAAAGTGTCCGGCGATCGATCTGCTGACCGGCCTGACCTATTGTATGGATTCGAAGGCGTTTTTCTATGATACGCTGCAGATCTTTGCGGAAGAAGATCACCGCGGGGAGATGGAAGAACTGTTTGAAAATCAGAATTGGGAAGATTATAGGATCCGGGCACACAGTTTAAAGAGCACTTCCAGAACCATCGGTGCAACGGTTTTTTCTGAGCATGCCAGATATATGGAAATGGCATTAAAAGAAACGGATATTTCTTATGTAAAAAAACATCACCGGGAACTGCTGGAAGAGTATGGCGAGTTGCTTGGGATGATCCAAAACATATTAGGGGATAAGGAAGATGAGCAAGGCAGTAGTGATTGATGACGATCCTATGTTTCGCAGATTGGCACAGATGATGCTGAAGAAAAAAGGTGTGGAGATCAGCGAGGCGGAGAACGCAGCGGATGGGATCGAGATGATCCGCCGGGAAAAGCCGGATGTGGTATTTCTGGATGTGGCAATGCCGGGGATGGGCGGACTGGAAGCTTTGGAACAGATCCGGCAGGAGCTGGCTATTGCAGATACCAAAGTGTTTTTCATGACCGGTGCAGAGGAAGAAACGGTAAAGCAGCGGGCGCAGGAACTGGGGGCGGCAGGGTTTATCACCAAACCGTTTACTGCGGAGCAGCTTTATCAGGCATTAGAATAGAACGGAATGTAGATTAGATTAATATGATTTGGATGAAACATAATTAGACGAAACTTTTTAAGAAATGGAACAATACTTGTTTTGAGACATTTGAACAGAATTTGGATAAGAGTTTCAGAATTTGGATAAGAGTTTCATAGGAAGGAAGCGAAGTATGAAACATGTCCTGGTCGTGGACGACGAGAAAATCAATCTGAATTGCGCAAGTGCTGCATTGAACGGGCATTATAAAGTGACGACAGCGATCTCGGGAAAACAGGCACTGCAGTTTTTGTCGGTAACGATACCCGATATCGTATTGCTGGATATCAACATGCCGCTAATGGACGGGTATAAGGTGATGGAGCAGATGCGGGGACAGGAACGCACCAAAAATATTCCGGTGGCGTTTATGTCTGCGGAAAAAGATGCGGTAACGGAAGGAAAATGTCTGGAGATGGGCGCGGTGGACTTTTTGCCCAAACCTTTTGTGCCCAGCATTCTTTTGGGACGCATCGACAAGATCATGCGCGCTCTGGATACCCAGCAGAGTCTGACGGCGGAATTAAAGGATATCCGGGACAAGTCACAAAAAGACGCATTAACAGGGCTCTGGAACCGTAATTACACCTCGCAGGTCGTGGAAGAGCGGCTGCGGAAGGGCGGCAGGGGTGCGCTCTTTATGATCGATATGGATAACTTCAAAGCCATCAACGATAATTACGGACATGATGCAGGGGATAAGACGCTGGAAATGTTTGCGGATACACTCCGGGATCATACCGAGAAAAAAGATATTGCCTGCAGGATCGGCGGCGATGAGTTTGTAGCCTACATTGACAGTACCGTAGATAAGAACAAGCTTGGAGAGATCGCATCCAGCATTATAAAAGAGCTTTGCCATAAACTGGAAGAATGTAAATATGAAACGAACTCCTCGGTTTCGGTGGGTATTGCGCTGGCACCGGAGGACGGACAGGATTTTACTGCACTGTATAATGCAGCGGACAAGGCACTTTATCATGTTAAGCAAAACGGAAAGAATGCATACCATTTCTTCAGCGATCAGACGCCTGCGGATGTGGAACAGGCAGCAAGATATGCGGATATCCGCTATTTCCACGAACTGGCCCGGCGAACGGACGGCCATCGCGGGGCGTATCAGGTGGATCTGCGAGGTTTTCAGTATGTGTATAATTTCCTGGTACGACAGGCGGAACGCGGGCGTTTTGATACCAGAGTGCTATTACTCAATCTGATGCCGGATGAGGGGTATGTACCGCAAAAAGATGAACTGGAAAAAGATATGGAACTGCTGGAGGAAGCGCTGTTTAACGGCCTGCGCAGGGGAGACATTTTTACAAGATACTCAAATAAGCAGGTGGTGCTGCTGCTTCCGGAAACGGGGGAAGAGGAAGCGAAGGGTATCGTGGCACGTGTTGCAGCGGATTATGAGGGGCGTTACACCGGTGAAAAAGTGCATGTGTATTATGAAACGGTAGTACTAAAATAAAAAATATATTTCCTACTGGAGGGAAGGCAAATGAAAAACATTTTGATCGTGGATGATGACAAGATCAATCTTGATGTTGCGGTGATGGCTTTGGGGGATAAGTACAAGATCACCACGATGGCATCCGGAAAGCAGGCATTATCATCGGTTGCGGAGAATCAGCCGGATCTGCTACTGGTGGATGTGGAGATGCCGTTTGTGGATGGTTTCCAGGTGGCGGAGCAGTTGCGGGCGGATGCGCGGACGAAGGATCTGCCGATCGTCTTTCTGACCAGCGAGATCAATGGGGAACTGGAAAACCATATGCGTGCAGTGGGGGCGTTGGATTATATTATGAAACCATTTGTACCCAGTGCATTTGCGGCACAGGTGGAAAAGATCGTACTTTCGTTGGATGCGAGCGGTGTAGCACAGGGACCGGTGGTAGAGCAGGAACGAATGGATCCGCTGACGGGACTTCTCTCCGGCGATTTTGTAACAGAGGCAGTAACGCAGAAGATGGGCTATGATCCCAAGGGCGCGCTGCTGGTGATGGATATTGATAATTTTAAACGTGTGAATGAGAATTACGGGACCGCAGCCGGAGACCGTACGCTGCAGGTATTTGCTGAGGTGTTGAGCAAATACACTGACCGGGATGATGTGGCTTGCCGTTTGGGAGCAGATATTTTCCTGGCTTATATTTCCGGGTTGGTGGATCAGAACAGTCTGTCCGCAAGGCTGAGTGCCATCGTTACCGAGTTTACAAAACGGATGGAACAGGAGATCCAGCAGGGGGCGCTCTCTGTATCCGTTGGTGTGGCACTGGCACCCTTTGATGCAAAGGACTTTGGCAGACTGTATAATTGCGCGGACAAGGCACTGTATTTTGCAAAGAAAAACGGTAAACATTCCTATCAGTTCTACAGCCAGGAGAGTCTGGCATCCGGAAATGAACTGCAGAATTTGGCATCCTTAAACGAGATCGTAAAGAGTTCGGATATTTACCAGGGTGTATTCCAGATGGATTTCCGCGGTTTCCAGTATGTATATAACTTTATCCGCCGTCAGGTGGAGCGCGGCAATATCGATGCGCGTTCCGTATTACTGACACTGGTGCCGGAAAAGGGATATCTGCCGGATAACAACGAACTGCAAAAGGCGATCGAGGTTCTGGATCAGGCGGTTTATACCACGCTTCGGCGCGGTGATGTGGCGACTCGTTATTCTGCAAGACAGGTGATCGTGATCCTGCCGGAGACCAGCGAAGAGGACTCCAAGACCGTGGTGACCCGCATCGCTACGGAGTATGAAAAGCTGCAGAGAAGCGGAAACATTCATCTGTACTACGAGACTGCGGAATTGAAATAATCAATATCGTCTAAAAAATTATCTGCTGCCGGGTTTTTATAACTTGAACCCGGCAGTAGATTTGTGAAGGGAGCTCCATCCCGGGAATGATCGGGAGCGGCATAGTATGGGATCAAATTTATGGAAATAAGATTGGAACATCTGACGAAAATTTTTCCCGGAAGAGAAAAGAAGAACCCAAAAGATGTGGTCGCCGTGAGCGACTTTCATTTTGTCATTCCTGATGGAAAACTGGTGGGACTTCTGGGGCCTTCCGGCTGCGGCAAGAGTACTGCGCTCAATCTGATCAGCGGACTGGAAGTGCCGACAGAGGGGCGCATCTTTTTCGGGGAGGATGATGTGACAGATCTGCCGCCGGAGCATCGTGGAGTGGGTCTGGTATTCCAGAACTACGCGCTGTATCCGCATCTGAGCGTGCGTCAGAATATCCGTTTTCCGCTGGAAAATCTGAAAGGTGAGGCAAAACTCACCAAAGAAGTGATGGAAGAAAAAGTATTGGAGGCGGCGAAGGTCGTGCAGATCGAAGGGCTGCTGGACCGGAAGCCGTCCGAGATGTCCGGCGGGCAGCAGCAGCGAGTGGCCATCGCACGGGCATTGGTAAAGAAGCCTAAGGTGTTGCTTTTGGATGAACCCTTATCCAACCTGGATGCCAGACTGCGCCTGCAGACCAGGGAAGAGATCCGCCGGATCCAGTGTGAGACCGGCATTACAACGGTATTTGTTACCCACGATCAGGAAGAAGCCATGAGCATCTCGGATAGTATCGTAGTGATGAAGGAAGGACGGGTACAGCAGGTCGGAGCGCCGCAGGAGGTCTATGACAGTCCGGCAAATCTGTTTGTGGCCAAGTTTCTCGGCAATCCTCAGATCAATGTTTTTGAAGGCGAGGTAGTACGGGAGCGTTTGCGGATCGGTGAGGATGATGTGCTGGCGGTGAACGGGGCACCTGACGGTAGGGTATTTGTCGGGATCCGCCCGGAAGGCTTTGTATGGAAGGAAGACGGTGCTTTTCGCTGCGCGAAGAAGAGCGTGGAAGTGATGGGGCGTGACAGCAGTATATTGTTTGGACACACAGGAGCAGTGACAACGCAGCCCAGAGCCATTATGGATTCGGAGATCGCATCACAAAAGATCGGCGGAGAAGTGCGCTTTGATCTGCGGCCGAAAAAAGTCTTTCTGTTTCATCCGGAAACGGAGGAAAGGATCCTGTTTTCATGAAACCAAGACGATCCGGCTTACGACATTCGGAATGGAAGGCGTGGTTGTACCTGCTGCCGGCGATACTTTTCCTGGGGGCTTTTTTAGTATACCCGCTGGTAGATGTATTTATCTATTCCTTTGAAGAAGGCTTTAATTTTGCATCCCAGACCTATCAGGGAACGGGACTCTATAACTATTCTTATGTATTGCATGATCCCTATTTTATCCGGGCATTGAAAAATACTTTTCTGATCGTGATCATTACGGTGCCGCTCTCTACGGGACTGGCGCTGCTGATCTCTTTGGGTTTAAATAAGATCAAGGCCCTGAAGGATCTGTTTCAGACGGTCTTTTTTCTGCCGTATGTGACCAATACCCTGGCGGTCGGCCTGGTGTTTATGATCCTGTTCAAAAAGACGGCGTACACGGACGGTATGATCAATGTGCTGCTGCATGTTTTCGGCTCGCCGGGAGTGGATTTTATCGAGGGACCGTATTGGGCCAAGATGTTTGTGATATGCCTGTATACGATCTGGGTTGTCATGCCCTTTAAGATCCTGATCCTGACCAGCGCGCTGGCAAGTGTGAATCCGATGTATTACAAAGCGGCGCGTGTGGACGGGACATCGCCGGCCCGGATCTTTTTCCGGATCACACTGCCGATGATCTCTCCGATGATCTTTTATCTGGTGATCACCGGATTCATCGGGGCCTTTAAGGCATACAGTGATGAAGTGGCATTGTTTGGGACCAACCTGAATGCGGCGGGGATGAATACCATCGTCGGCTATGTGTATGACATGCTCTACGGTGACAGCGGTGGGTATCCGTCCTATGCATCTGCTGCGGCGCTGATCCTGTTTATGGTGATCCTGACCATCACAACGATCAATCTGCTGGTCAGCAACAAAAAGGTCAGTATCTGATAATAAAATGGGTAATTTCGGAAAATGGAAGAGAACTATCAGGAGATCATAAAACAGAATAAAGCGAAAAAGACCGCGAAAACCTCCCTGCTCTATCTGGGGCTTACGGTCTGGGGCATTGTCGTGCTGTTTCCTTTTTACTGGATGATCCTCACATCGGTAAAGAGTTATTCCGCGTATAATGCTGAGTATGTCCCCAAACTGTATACACTTGCGCCCACGATACGCAATTATATCGATGCGTTTACGGCAGTGCCTCTGGCGCGGTATTTCCTGAATACGATGATCTTTACGGTGCTGACCACGGCACTGATGATGTTTGTGACGGTACTGGCGGCATTTGCGTTTGCGAGACTTTCCTTCCGTGGGAAGGATATCGTGTTTACATTCTTTCTGTCACTGATGATGATCCCAAATGAACTGGTGGTGATCACCAACTATGTGACGGTCACGGATCTGGATCTGCGCAATACTTTTGCCGGACTGATCCTGCCTTCCGTGACTTCGGTATTTTATATCTATCTTTTGAAGGAAAACTTTGAACAGATCCCGGAGGAATTGTACAAGGCGGCAAAGGTGGACGGGACTTCGGACTGGAAATATCTGTGGAAGGTGATGATCCCCATCAGCCGACCGACCATCGTCACGATCACGATCCTGAAAGTAATCGAATGCTGGAACTCGTATATCTGGCCCAGACTGGTGACAGATGATGCAGCGTATTTTCTGGTTTCCAACGGGATCCAGGAGATAAGGGAAAACGGTTTCGGACGGGAGAACATTCCTGCGATGATGGCAGCGGTGGTAGTGATCTCACTGCCGCTGGTGGTGCTGTTTCTGATCTTCCACAAAAAGATCATGGAAGGTGTATCCAGGGGAGGAACGAAAGGGTAAGGATGGCAGCAATATTCATGAAAAAGAGAATACCCGCTTTTTGCGGAGCGTTGTTATCCATAGTCTGTCTGTGTGGCTGCCATGGGGCGCGGGAGCGGCATGAGTTTGCCGTGCCGGAAACCTTTGACGAGACGCGGCCCATCGAAGTGAGTTTCTGGGCGAAGAACGATACCAATATCACGCAGACCAGGATCTATGAAAAAGCGATCTCTGATTTTGAGATGCTGTATCCGAATATCACGGTCAATCTGAGGCTGTATACGGATTACGGCAAGATCTACAACGATGTGATCACCAATATTTCCACGGATACCACGCCGAATGTCTGTATCACATATCCGGATCACATCGCGACTTATATCTCCGGTGCGGACACGGTGGTGCCATTGGATCAGCTCTTTGCAGATCCCGGATACGGACTGGGCGGATCTAAACTGCGCTATGACGGACCGACAGAAGCGGAAGTGATCCCGCAGTTCTTAAAAGAGTGCGAGATCGATGGTGTGCATTATGCCGTTCCGTATATGCGATCTACCGAAGCCTGCTATGTAAATACGGATATGGTGGAGGCACTGGGCTATGAGATGCCGGAAACACTGACATGGGACTTTGTATGGGAAGTGTCCGAGGCCGCGATGGCAAAGGATGCTGACGGGATCTATGCCGTGAACGGCCAGAAAGTAATGATCCCTTTTATCTACAAGTCTACGGACAATATGATGATCCAGATGCTGAAACAGCGTGGCGCCGGCTATTCGGACGCTTTCGGCAATGTGATGATCTTTAATGATACCACAAAGGAACTGCTGCAGACGATCTCAAAGCACGCGGGGACGGGGGCATTTTCCACCTTTAAGATCTCCAGTTACCCGGGAAACTTTTTGAATGCGGGGCAGTGTATCTTTGCCATCGATTCCACGGCGGGGGCAACATGGATGGGGAGCACCGCGACGCATCTGGATATCAGCGCGGACAAGCTGGTGGATTTTCATTTGGAAGTCCTGCCGATACCGCAGTTTGATCCGGAACACCCGCAGATGATCTCCCAGGGGCCGTCGGTATGTATCTTTAATAAGAGTGATCCGCAGGAGGTGCTTGCCAGCTGGCTCTTTGCGCAGTATCTGCTGACCAATGAAGTGCAGATCGCCTATGCGCAGACGGAGGGGTATGTACCGGTGACCGCAAAGGCGCAGCAGTCGGCGGAGTATCAGGACTATCTCTCCAGAGCGGGGGAGGATAACGAGCTCTATTATGATGTGAAGATCGCGGCGTCAAAACTGCTGTTGGAAAATACGGAGCATACCTTTATCACACAGGTCTTTAACGGCTCCGCCTCTTTGCGTGACGCAGCGGGACAGATGATCGAAAATGTGACAAAATCCACCCGGAGAAAAGAGACGGTGGATGATGTCTATTTTGAAAAGCTGTATGCGGATGTGAATGCGCTCTATCATCTGGATCAGCATGCCGATACGGATGGAAAACGGGAACTGGGCCCTCTTCCAAAGGAATCCAAACTGCTGCTGGGAGGCCTGGCAGCGGTCTGGTGCGGGATTTTCGTATATTTTGTCATAAGGAAGTACAAAAAATAAGGATATCTTGCACAAAATAACAATGGATTTTTTGTGTAACCTATGTATAATAACCTTTGGAAAAAGCAGAATCGATCTGCAAAAGGGAGGGAAACTATGAAAAAGAAAACAGTATTGGCAATGATCTTGGAGATGACTGTGGTATTGGCTGCATGCGGTACCGAGGCACAGGCACCGGCTACGGAGCCGACAGAAGTGGCAGAAGCGGCTGCACCGACCGAGGAGGCACCGGCAGAGAATGCTGAGGCAACAGAAGCTGCAGAACCGACTGAGGCAGTTGCAGAAGCTGAGCCGACGGAAGCAGAGGCTCCGGCAGAAGAGGCAGATATCATGAGCCACGCAGACTACATCGCAGCAGCAGTAGATGATGCGGTAACGGTAGATGTTTATGTACAGGCTACCCAGTCCTGGTGGGAAGACAAGATCACCGTTTACGCAGCAGATGAGGATGGTGCATACTTCATCTATAACATGGCTTGCTCTGAGGAAGATTCCGAAAAGCTGACCCAGGGAGCACACATTCTGGTAAACGGCTTCAAGGGTGAGTGGTCCGGTGAGGTAGAGATCGTAGATGCGACCTTTGAATTCCTGGATGGTACTTATGTAGTAGACAAGGCAGAAGATGTAACGGCTCTGCTGGGCAAGGACGAGCTGATCGATCATCAGAATGAGTTTGTTGCTTTCACAGATCTGGAAGTAGCGGCAAAGCAGGATGCAGACGGCAAAGATGTAGCATTCCTTTACAACTGGGACGGCTCCGGCGAACCGGGCAGCGATCTGTACTTTGATGTGCAGGATGCAGACGGCAATGTATACACCTTCACCGTTGAGTCTTATCTGTGCGGTCAGGATACCGATGTATACAAGGCTGTAGAAGGTCTTAACATTGGCGACAAGGTAGATCTGGAAGGTTTCCTGTACTGGTATGAGGGCGTAAACCCGCACATCACCGCAGTAACCGTAAAATAAGATCTGTAAGATCCGGTATATACCGTAAAGAAACGACAGGGGCGCGCAAGTGCCCCTGTTTTGTCGCTTGTTATTTTGTGGCAGATTTGATAGAATGCGATTTGTAGATTTATATATGAAAAAACAGAGTCAGATTGGGGAATGTGAATGAAAGAAAAGCGCAATAATATCCTGCCTTGGATCGTTTGCGGGGCGGTTGTACTGATATGGGTGGTATTCTATCTGCTGCGTGTCGAAAAACTGCTGGATGCTGATATGGCCAGTGAAATGGTACTGTCGGATCTTCTGGCGAAGGAACACCGCATTATTTCGCCAAACTGGAAGTATTCCACAGAGATCCGGGTACTGAATAATCAGATCTTCTTTTCGCTATTTTTGTTCTTGACAAGGAGTTATCGTATCTCGCGCCTGATCTCCGGCGTGGTTTTATTCGTGATATATGCCTTAAGCTACTATTATTTTTGTGTGCAGGCCGGACTTAAGAAGTTGTACCCGTATACGCTGGCACTGCTTTTTTTGCCGGTTTCGGCGGACTATGCCTATATCATATTGTATGGTCTGTATTACATTCCGCATGTTGCGATCTCTTTTACCAGTATTGCTATGATGCTTCATATCCGGCATACGGCGGAGAAAAAGAAAAAGCTGCTGCTGATGGCGGGACTCTTTGTACTGGCAATGGCGGCCGGTATGGGCGGACCGAGACAGCTGGTGATCTGCTACATCCCGATGCTGCTATTGTTTATGCTGGAAGGCATCCGTGAGAAAAAAGCGGAGCTGCCGGGAGCGTTGATCGCTTTTGCGGGTGGTGCTGCCGGTTATGCCATCAATGCGACCGTATTGTATTCTTCCTATCATTTCAACTCCTGGGGAAACCTGAATTTCACAGGCTTTTCGATGGAAAAAGCAAGCGGGCTGCTGATGGGTATTTTCCATGAATATGGTTATGTGGAAGGATCAGCGTTTTCTGTGGCAATGCTTACCAATGTCTGTGCGTTTCTTATCATCGGATGCCTGATCCATTATTATGTATGTGTATTTGCAAAAGGCGGACACCGGACGGCGGAGGAGCGGATCACGGCGAAACTGGTACTGGTGATGGCAGCGGTTTATTTCCTGCTGTATCTGTTCACGGATATGTTTTATGAGGATCGCTATGCCCTTTTGTTTACGGTATTTGCGGCTCCGATCATCGGATTTTCCCTGAAGTCGGTTATGGCGGAGAAAATCGACAAAGATGCTGCGCAAAAAGAGAAAAAGGGAGCGGTACTGTGGCGTTATATGGTCCCGCTGCTTGGGATCACCGCCATTTTGGTCGGCAGTCTTTGCAATTATTATAAACTGGCGACCTTGGATATCGCTTCTCCTCTTCGGGAGATCTCCGATCAGCTGGTGGCGCAGGGATACAACAGCGGATATGCCTCCTACTGGAACGGGAACATTATGACGGAGCTTTCCGAGGGCCGGTTTGAGATGTATAATTGGGATGATTATGTGACGGAAAAGATCGATGTGGAAGAGCTGTATCTGTGGCTGCAGCCCATGTCCCACGAAGAAAAGAAACCGGAGGGAAAGGTATTTATCTTATTAAGTACGCAGGAAGAAAGCGAATGCCCTTTGGTAAGATACCTGACAGAGGCAGATGAGGCGGCCAGAAATGACGATTATGTTGCCTATGGCTTTACGGATTATGAAAATATGCTCTCGGCACTCAGTGATTTCGAATATGATCTGAAGGACGGGGCGTGGCTGGCCGGTAATGGCATAGCGGAGCATGGAACCTGGGTGATGTCGCTCGGTTCGATCACAAACGGCCCCAATATCACACTTTATGCCGGAGATTATGAAATGCTGATCGAGGGAAGCGGGCTGGACCGGATCACCTATGATGTGACAGCGGAATTCGGAGAGGTCTTGCTGAAGGATACGATGGTCGAAAATGATGCGGAGCATATGAAGCTTTCCATTAGTGTTCCCGAGAATACCTATCATGTGGAATTGCATCTGAAGAATATCACCCCGGAGGATATTGTGATCAAAAAGATCGCGATCCAAAGAACCGGCGGTGTGGATCACGCATTAACAGAGAACTGAGATACGGAGGATAAGATCATGGCAGAGTCGAAAAAGGAGCAGATCGAAACACTCTTTGATGAAAAGTTTCTGAGGGTGTATGATTTAAAATATGCTCCGATGGGGCATTATTATAACGCTTCGAGACGGGCGAAAGACGCGCTGGCAGCAGTGAAAGAGGAAAAAGAGTTTAAGGCGATGCTACCGGATGCAGTGACCTGTGTGCCGATCCTGATCGATGGGAGCGGCGAAGCAAAGCTGCTGCTGGCAAGGGAATACCGCTATCCGGTGGGACAGTATCTGGTAAGTCCGCCGGCGGGACTGATGGACCCGGAGGATGCCAAAGAAGAGGAGCCGCTGTTTGCGACGGCAAGACGGGAACTGATGGAAGAGACCGGCCTTCAGCTGACGGCGCAGGATAAAATGACGGTGGTGAATCCGTTGCTCTTCAGTTCGCCGGGAATGACGGATGAGAGCAATGCCATCGTGTGTGTAGTCGTGAAGCGTGAGGATTTTTCGGATCTAACGCAGGATGGTGCGGAAGGACAGGAGAAGTTCGGCGGGTTTGCGCTGACGGATCTGGAAACCGCAAAGAAGTACCTCAAAGAGGGACGGGACGCCGACGGGATCTTCTATTCGGTCTATACCTGGATCGCACTGATGTGGTTTGTGAGCGGTATGTGGAATGACTAATCAGAATAAATTAAGATACAGAGGAGAAACAGATGAATCTGATCGAACGGATGCAAAGCGGCTTTACCTTTTTTGACGGAGGCTGCGGAACGATCTTGCAGGCAGCGGGCTTACAGCCGGGAGAGCTGCCGGAAAAATGGAATAAAACACATGCGGATGTGATCCGGCAGATGCATTATGACTATCTGCTGGCGGGTGTGCATATCCTGAAGACCAATACCTTCGGCGCGAACAGCTTAAAGTACGCACTGGACGCGACAGATGGTTTTTCCTTGAATGAAGTGGTGGCGGCAGCAGTGGAGAATGCCCGGGCGGCGATCAGGGCGGCGGAAGAGAAAACAGATATCTCCGGGAAACCGGCGGATGCCGCGCTTTTTGCCAATGTGGCAGACGAGCATTATGTAGCGTTGGATATCGGATCGCTGGGCAAGCTGTTAAAGCCGCTGGGGGATCTGGATTTTGAGGATGCTTACGAGATCTTTTTGCAGATCGTAAAAGCGGGTATGGCAGCCGGCGTGGATCTGGTGCTGGTGGAGACCATGAACGATCTGTATGAGGCAAAGGCCGCGGTGCTGGCAGCAAAGGAATCGGGGCTGCCGGTGGTGCTGACGACTGCGTATGATGAGTCACACAAGCTGCTGACCGGTGCAGATCCGAGAACCGTGGTGGCCGTAGCGGAAGGTCTGCGGGTGGATGCGGTGGGTGTCAACTGCAGCCTTGGCCCGGATGAGATGATGGAGATCGTAGATGAACTGGTCAAATATGCCAGCGTTCCGGTGGTTGTAAATCCCAATGCGGGACTCCCGAGAACCGAAAACGGTAAGACCATCTATGATGTGAAGCCGCAAGGTTTCCGGGCATCCATGGAAAAGATCGCGGCAAAAGGAGCCAGAGTGCTGGGCGGCTGCTGCGGGACCACGCCGGCGCATATCGGCGCGATGATCGAGGGCGTGAAGCAGATGCAGCCGGTTCCCTTGTCGGAAAAGGAATATACGCTGATCACTTCGTATACGCATGCGGTAGAATTTGGCAAGAAGCCGATCCTGATCGGCGAGCGCATCAATCCGACCGGTAAGAAGAAGTTTAAAGAGGCACTGCGTGCGCACGATATGGACTATATCCTGCAGCAGGGCATCTTACAGCAGGAACAGAAAGCGGATGTACTGGATGTGAATGTCGGCCTGCCGGAGATCGATGAAGTGGCCATGATGGAAGAAGTGGTGCAGGAACTGCAGGCCATCACGGATCTGCCGCTGCAGATCGATACCACGGATCCCGTCGCTATGGAAAAGGCGTTGCGCCGCTATAACGGCAAGCCGCTCATCAACTCGGTCAACGGCAAAGAGGAAGTGATGAAGACCGTCTTTCCTCTGGCGGCGAAATACGGCGGCCTGGTGGTGGCGTTGACCATCGATGAAGAGGGTATCCCCAATACCGCGGAAGGACGACTGGCCATTGCGGAGCACATGTATCAGGTGGCAGCGGAATATGGTATTAAGAAGAAAGATATCATCATCGATCCGCTGGCCATGTCCATCAGCGCGGAACCGGATTCGGCCAAAGTGACCCTGCAGGCACTCAAGCTGATCCACGACAAGCTGGGAGGATTGACCAGCCTGGGGGTATCTAATATCTCCTTTGGCCTGCCCAACCGTGATCTGGTGAATGCGGCATTCTTTACCATGGCGATGCAGAACGGATTGTCTGCGGCCATTATGAACCCGGCGTCCACGGAGATGATGAAGTCTTACTATACCTTCTGCGCACTGCAGGCGCTGGACGATAACTGCGGTGCCTATATCGATTTTGCAGCCAACTACGCACCGGCGGCAGCAACACCGGCGGCAGGTGGCGCGGCACCGGCAGCATCTTCCGGCAAGGATGCCTATGCGGAGATCGAAGATCCGGCAAAAAGACCTCTGGTAGAGGCAATCGTCAAGGGCTTGAAGGAACGGGCCGGCGTATTGTGCGGGGAACTGCTGGACAGTGGCATGGATTCGCTGGAAGTGATCAACGGGGCACTGGTACCGGCACTGGACATCGTTGGCAAGGGTTTTGAGAAGAAGACGGTCTTTCTGCCGCAGCTGCTGATCAGTGCGGAGACGGCAAGTATCGCCTTTGATGTGATCCGGGCAAAGCTGCAGAGCGCCGGTGTGCAGGAAGAGATCAAAGGCCGCGTGATCCTGGCGACCGTAAAAGGTGACATCCACGATATCGGCAAGAACATCGTAAAGGTCCTTCTGGAAAATTACGGTTATGATGTAGTGGATCTAGGCAGGGATGTGCCGCCGGAGCTGATCGTGGAGACAGCAAAGAAAGAGGACATTCACCTGGTGGGCCTGAGTGCCCTGATGACCACTACGGTACCGGCGATGGAAGAGACCATCAAGCAGCTGCGGGAAGAATGGCCGGACTGCAAGGTGGTGGTAGGCGGTGCCGTGATGACTCCGGAATATGCGGAGATGATCGGTGCAGATAAATATGCGAAGGACGCCATGGAAACTGTAAGATACGCGGAGCAGATCTTTGTAAAATAGAGCGGCGGGATGGGTTAACAGCAGATGTAAGGAGCGTTTATGTACTATTTTATCGTGAATCCGGCGGCAAAGTCCGGCAGGGGAATGCAGGTATGGAGACAGGTGCACACGGAACTGAAGAACCGTGACACGGAGTATCGTTTTTATCTGACTGCCAAAGAACGGAACGCATCGTTTCTGGCAAAGCATCTGTTGAAAAAGGTGCCCGGGGAAGTGACGATCGTGGCACTGGGCGGTGACGGTACGGTGAACGAAGTGCTGCAGGGGATCGCGGCTGCCGGCGCTTTTGAGAGAACCCGGCTGGGGTATATTCCGGCGGGCTCGTCTAACGATCTGGCGCGGGCTTTGGAACTGCCGCAGGATCCGGTGGAGATTTTGGAACGCATTCTTGATGGAGATGGTGAGCGGCGGATCGACCTGGGAAGACTGTATTACCGCGATGCGGAGGATCCGGAGCTGAACGGCAGACAGCGTTATTTTGTTGTGAGTGCCGGGATCGGCTTTGACGCTGCTGTCTGTGCGGAATCGCTGGAGACCAAAGACAAGGCGTTCTTTAACCGCATCGGCCTGGGGGCGCTTTCCTACGGATTCCTGTGCGTGAAACGGCTGCTGCTTTCCAAAGGGGCGGAGTTTCAGATCACACTGGACGGAAAAAGGATCCATGCTGTGCAGGACAGTCTGTTTGTGGCGATCATGAATCATAAATACCAGGGGGGCGGCGTGATGTTTGCGCCGGATGCGGTGGATGATGACGGAGAACTGGATCTGTGCTTTACGGACCGGATGAGCAGATTTAAAGTGCTAATGACTTTGCCGAAAGCCTACAACGGTGCGCATGTGGGTACCCCGGGGATCCGGCAGGATAAAGCGCGCAAGATCCGTATCGTCAGTGACAGTCCGTTGTATGTGCATACCGATGGAGAGGTGCAGACAAAGGCTACGGATATATCCGTTCGCTGTCTGCCGAAAAAACTCCGGCTGCTGGTATAAATTTTTTGTGGAAAAATATTTTCAGATAGTATATACTCTAGGATAGCGTATTTTTGAAATCATATTAGGAGGATTTTCATATGTATTCATTGGAAGAACTGAAAGCAGTGGATCCGGAGATCGCGCAGGCCATCGTTGATGAGCAGGCACGTCAGAACAGCCATATCGAGCTGATCGCATCCGAAAACTGGGTAAGCCATGCAGTTATGGCAGCTATGGGCAGCGTGCTGACCAACAAGTATGCAGAAGGTTATCCGGGCAAGCGTTACTACGGTGGCTGCGATTGCGTAGACGTGGTAGAGACTCTTGCGATCGAGCGTGCAAAGAAGCTGTTCGGCTGCACCTATGCAAATGTTCAGCCGCATTCCGGTGCACAGGCAAACCTGGCAGTACAGTTTGCCATCTGCCAGCCGGGTGATACCATCATGGGTATGAACCTGGATCACGGCGGGCATCTGACACACGGAAGCCCGGTGAATATTTCCGGTACCTATTTCAATATCGTACCTTACGGCGTAAATGCTGACGGTTTCATTGATTATGATGAGCTGCGTGCAAAGGCTCTGGAGTGCAAGCCGAAGATGATCATCGCCGGTGCCAGTGCTTATGCTCGTACCATCGACTTCAAGAAATTCCGTGAAGTAGCAGATGAAGTTGGCGCTGTATTGATGGTGGATATGGCGCACATTGCAGGCCTGGTAGCAACCGGACTGCATCCGTCACCGATTCCGTATGCAGATGTGGTAACAACAACAACTCACAAGACACTGCGCGGACCTCGTGGTGGTCTGATCCTTTCTTCCGAAGAGAATGCAAAGAAGTATAAATTCAACAAGGCAGTATTCCCGGGCATCCAGGGTGGTCCTCTGATGCACGTGATCGCAGCAAAGGCAGTTTGCTTCCAGGAAGCTCTGTCTGACGATTTCAAGACCTACTGCCAGGGTATCGTAGACAATGCACAGGCGCTGGCAAAGGGCCTGATGAGCAGAGGTTTAAAGATCGTATCCGGTGGTACCGATAATCACCTGATGCTGCTGGATCTGACCGCAAACAACCTGACCGGTAAAGAGGTTGAGGCTTGGATGGATGCGGCGCATCTGACTGCAAACAAGAACACGATCCCGAACGATCCGCAGAAACCGAATGTAACCAGCGGTATCCGTCTGGGTACACCGTCCGTGACCAGCCGTGGTATGAACACCGAGGATATGGATCGTATCGCAGAAGCTATCGCCCTGATCGTAAAAGAGGGTGAGGCAGCAGTACCGAAGGCTCGTGCAATCGTAGATGAGCTGACAGCAAAGTATCCGTTGGTATAATCTGAAGGAAGTAATTCGTATTTAGGGATCCCTCCGGTGCGAAACCGCCGGAGGGATTTTTGTAGGGAATTGTAAGGAGTATGTAAGGAATGGCAGCAGTATGTTAAGACATATCGTAACATGTATAATTACATTTGCGATGGTCGTTTTTGTTTTGGGTGGAAATGATCTGCCGGTTTCAGCGGGATTCGGGAATGCCGTGGCATCGGATGGCGCGTATCTGGTGGATGCGGATACCGTGACCATGCTGATCACCGCGACAAAGAGCGAATGGAGCAAGGCACTGGGAAGGGACGGGACTGTGGGGATCTATGCGCTGGCACCCTTTGAGGATGAAGTGCCCCGGGATCGCGTACCTGTGGCAAAGGTGGTGCTTTATGCGTCGGATTGGTCGCAATCTTCCGACGTGATCAGCAAGCGTGTGACATTTCGGCTGCCGGAGGATGGGCTCTATAAGAAGTATGCGGCAGGCGGAAAGGACGGTATCAACCTGCGTGTCAAATACATCTGCAATCCGGAACTTCTGGCGACGCATACCAAAGAACGGGTGGAATATCCGGCGAAACTGCCGGAGGGCGTATTTGCAAACTATAATATCGATATGCGGCAGTACAGTGATTCCTATGTATTCGGTACCGCAAAGATCGTGCAGTTTAACAATTACGGAACCAATCCGGTGCTGAAACATCCCCTGGCTTCCCTGCCGGATGAGCATGCACCCTGGGACTATGATGTGGATAAACAACCGTTTCAGTATATGCTGAATGCAGCGGATGCGGACGGGGTGGCTCTGATGGCAAAACTGATGCATGAGGTGGCGTCAAACGGACCGGGACAGGATTATATCATCGGAAATGAAGTGAATATCCGTAAATGGTGCTATATTTCCTATGTGGACGAGGAACAGTTCATCCGGGAGTATATGCAGGTTTTCCGGGTGGCGTACAATGCGATCAAGAGTGCTGATGCCAATGCGAGAGTGTTCATCTGTCTGGACCATGACTGGGATAGGGATCATCCCGAGGATTATTGGGAACATTATTGTATGATCGATTCCAAGGATTTCCTTACGAAGTTTAATGAGATGATAAAGGAAGAAGGGAATATTGACTGGTGCCTGGCATTTCATCCCCACCTGGCGCCGCTGACAAATGCGAAGTTTTGGGACAACAGTGAACCGTATCGCTCCCTGGTGGCTAATGACCGGATGGTGACCATCGAGAATCTGGGGGTGATGACGGATCATATAAAACAGGAAGAGTTTCTGAATACAAGAGGCCAGGTTCGGGATGTGATGGCGACCGAGGTGACCTACTCTGCAAATCAGGGGGCGGATGCGCAGGCGGCGGCGGTTTTTGCGGCATATATGTCAGTACTGCGCAATCCCTATATAGAGACCATCGTGATCAATCAGGATCCGCAGGAGGATATCAACGGCATATTTACCGAAAAAGCCGCGGAAGTGTATGAAAATATGGATGGTCCGAATGCGGGGATATACGATGCGTGGGCGAAATCCGTGATCGGTATTTCGGATTGGGGACAGATCCTGAGATAAGCAATACGTATAGTTTTATGAAAGACTCCGTCGACAATAGCCGGCGGAGTTTTTTATAATATATAAGTAGGAGCATGAACGAAAATGGCTTGTATTTGATGACATTTTTTGGTAAAATCATACTATAGTTTTTTTTATAAAAACTCTAACTAGAAAACGAAAGGAGAGGTAGTATGAAGAGAAGAATTCAGAAACTGATTGCGGTCTTCGCGACGGCACTGACTGTTCTGGCCGGAAATGCGATGCCTGCTTTTGCAGCACCGGAAACCATGCCGGACGGCGGTACTTTCGATGCGGAGTTTTACGCAACAACGTATCCGGATGTGGCAGCGGTATTCGGTACAGATGCAACCTTGCTGTATCAGCATTATCTGCTGGCAGGTAAGGCAGAGGGGAGACTTCCTTATGCAGGTGCAAACGGAGGTGCGGTGACACCGACAACGCCTGCGGTTGCAACTACCGGCATCGGCGCATACCTGATCGACAAGAACAATGTGCAGCTGAGTCTGAATCTGGCAAAGGCACCGACCAGCGATGATGGTGTTATCTCGGTTTATGCACTGTGCCCGTTTGAGTATGCGATTCCGGCAGATCGTGCACCGATCGCGCAGGTAGCGATCTCTGCAAATCCGACTGCAAAGTTTGCTCTTCCGGCATCCGGTCTGTATCTGAAGTATGCTTTCGGCGTGACTCAGGGCGGAAAGAAAGTGATGGCAGGCAGCGCGCAGTACATCGTAAATCCGGAGATCCTGGCAACTAACACTAAGGCTCGCGTGGCTTATCCGGCAAAGGCTCCGGAAGGCATTTTTGCAAACTACAATATCGATACTCTGCAGTACAGTGATTCCTATGCACATGGCACTGCAAAGATCGTGCAGTTCAACAACTATGGTACTAATCCGGCGTTGAAGCATCCGCTGGCAAATGCAGCAGATTCTCACGCACCGTGGTCCCATGATGTGGATAAGAAGCCGTTCCAGTATATGCTCAATGCATCTGATATGAACGGTATCACCACCATGGCAAACATTATGCATCAGGTGGCAATGACCGGCCCGGGCCAGGATTACATCATTGGTAACGAAGTAAATGTTCGTAAGTGGAGCTATATTGCTTATGTGGGCGACGAGCAGTACATCCGTGAGTATATGCAGGCATTCCGTGTAGCTTACAATGCCATCAAGAGCGCAGATGCGAATGCACGTGTATTCATCTGCATGGACCAGAACTGGGATCGTAATCACCCGGCAAATTATTGGGAGCATTACTGCGTGATCGATGTGAAGGATTTCCTGAACAGCTTCAACACACAGATCAAGGCAGAAGGTAACATTGACTGGTGCATGGCATTCCATCCGCATCCGGTACCTTTGACCTATGCAAAGTTCTGGGCAAACAGCGCAAACTACAGCTCTCTGGTAAGCAGCAACAAGATGGTGACCATCCAGAACCTGTCTACCGTGACCAATTACCTGGCACAGCCGGCGTTCCTGAATACCAAGGGACAGTCTCGTGGCGTGATCGCTACTGAGGTGGGTTATTCCGCACTGCAGGGTGCAGATGTACAGGCAGCAGCAATCTATGCAGCATATATGGCTGTACAGCGTAACCCGGTGGTAGAGACCATCGTGATCAATCAGGATCCGCAGCCGAACATCAACAGTATCTTCACTCCGAAGGCACGTGAAGTGTTCGACAATATGGATGGCGCAAACGGCGCAGCTTATGATGCATGGGCTAGATCCGTGATCGGTATTTCCGATTGGGGCAAGATCCTGAAGTAAGCAGTAACACCTTTTTGAAAGCCAAGAACCCCGCTGAAGAGATTCGGCGGGGTTTAATTTTTTTTCTTTACGAACACAAAATCCTATGCTATAATACCCACAGTGTGCTTGGGGAAAGTGTACCCTGACACCGATATCTACTTATATCTTAGGAGTTTTAGGAGGAGAATTTTGAAATGAGCGTACAGTTGGAAAAGTTAGAGCACAATATGGCGAAGTTGACCATTGAGATGGCACAGGACGAGTTTGATAAATTCGTAGAGAAAGCATACAAGAAGAACAAGAACAAGATCAATATCCCGGGCTTCCGTAAGGGCAAGGTATCCCGTCAGATCATCGAGAAGATGTATGGTAAGGATTTCTTCTATGGTGATGCAGTGAACGACGCGATCGCAGATGCTTATGAGAAGGCTTATGACGAGTGTGAGGAAGAGATCGTATCCCGTCCGACCATCGATATCGTTACTCTGGAAGTCGGCAAGCCGTTCGTATTCACTGCTGAGGTGGCTCTGAATCCGGAAGCAAAGCTTGGCGAATACAAGGGTGTAGAGATCGAAAAAGTGGACAGCGAAGTGACCGACGCTGATGTAGAAGAATTCATCAACAAAGAGCGTGATGAAGATGCTCGTATGACCGTAGTAGATCGTGCGGCGCAGAATGGCGATCAGGTGATCCTGGATTACGAAGGCTTTGTGGATGGCGAAGCATTTGAAGGCGGCAAGGGTGAGAACCATCCGCTGACACTGGGCTCCAACTCCTTCATTCCGGGCTTTGAAGATCAGGTAGTAGGTAAGAAGGCTGAGGAAGAGTTCGATGTAAATGTGACCTTCCCGGAGGATTATCATGCAGAGAACCTGAAGGGCAAGGCTGCTGTATTTAAGTGCAAAGTACATGAAGTAAAAGAGAAACAGACTCCGGAACTGGATGATGATTTTGCAGGTGATAAGGGCTTTGATACTGTAGATGAGTACAAGGCAGATGTACGCGAGAAGCTGACCAAGAGAAAAGCAGACGAAGCAAAGAACAAGAAGGAAAATGCTGTACTGGAGAAGCTGATCGAAGCAGCTGAGATGGATATTCCGGAAGCAATGATCACTTCCCAGGTAGAGCAGTCCATCGATGAGTATGCACAGCAGCTGCGTCGTCAGGGACTTTCCCTGGAGCAGTACTTTATGTTCACCGGCCTGGATCGCGAGAAGATGGCAGAGAACTCCCGTCCGGGTGTTGAGAAGCGCATCAAGTCTCGCTGCGTACTGGAAGCAGTTGCAAAGGCAGAGGGTATCGTAGCAAGTGATGAAGACTACGAGAAAGAACTGACCGAGATGGCAGAGCAGTACAAGCTGGAAGTTGAGAACATCAAGA
>JAFXQR010000082.1 GCA_017526985.1 Lachnospiraceae bacterium | reverse complement strand
TCCATGCCGCGAAAGCGGACGCCGTGATCCTTCTGAATAACGATACCGTTGCGGGCAGGCATTTTGTGGGGACACTGATCCGGGAGCTCCGGAAAAGACCGGATATCTTTTCGGTCTCGGCCTGCATGCTGGATATGAAAAAGCCGGAGCTGGTGGATGATGCGGGAGACAGTTTTTCCACGCTGGGCTGGGCCTATTCGCCGGCCAGGGACCGCGCTGCTGCGGAGTTTAAGCGCCGCCGGAATATCTTCAGCGCCTGCGGGGGCGCGGCGATCTACCGGAAGGACGTCCTTCTTGCTCTGGGAGGCTTTGACGAGCGGCATTTTGCCTATCTGGAGGATGTGGATCTGGGCTTTCGGGCGCAGTGGAGCGGCTGGCGCAATGTGTATGCGCCGCGGGCAAGAGTCCTGCATGCCGGCAGCGGCAGCAGCGGTTCCCGTTATAATCCCTTCAAGCTGCGGCTGACGGTGCGTAACCAGATCTATCTGGTCTATAAGAACATGCCGCTCTGGATGCTTCTGTTCAACCGGAATCATCTGCTTTTGGGCTGGCTCATCAAGCTGGCGTATTTTTCGAAGAAAGGCATGGGGAAGGAATACCTGAAGGCCACGGGAGAAGGCCTGCACCTCTGCCGTGAAGGAAAAGAACAGCGGGTGGATTTTTCGAAAGTGCCGCTGCGCCGGCAGCTTCTGATGGAGAAGAAGCTTCTGTCGGGAAGCGTGCAGCGTTTTATTTTTCGCAGGTAGGATTTGACATCGTATGATCAAGGATAATCAGAAAGTATTAAACCGGATCCATGTGCTGATGGATGCGCTGCTGGTCGCAGGCGCATACATCCTGGCGTGGTATCTGAAGTTTGACTGGCTGGCCACGGAAGAGGACCTGCTGAAGGGCAGTCTTACCCAGAAAGAGTATTTTTCACTGCTCTATTTCATTACGCCGGGCTATGTGATCATATATTATTTCTGTAATCTTTACATCTCGAAACGCTATTCCAGCGTGGAAAGAGAGATCTTCAATATCATCAAGGCCAACGTGTTCGGCATCGGACTCGTGATCATCGCGATGTTCATGCGGAAGGAACTGGATTTCTCCCGTGAGATGCTGTTCTTCTTCTATCTGATCTGTACCGGCGGCACGATACTGGAACGCCAGTTCATCCGCAAGGTTCTGCGTACGATACGGCGGAAGGGCTATAATATCAAGCATGTGCTGCTGGTGGGTTATTCCCGTGCGGCGGAAAGCTATATCGACCGTATCCTGGAAAACCCGCAGTGGGGCTATGTCGTGTGCGGCATCCTGGACGATCATATCCCGGCAGGTACTCTGTACCGCGGCGTAAAGGTGCTGGGACGCATCGCAAATCTGGAAGTGGTGCTGCCCGAGAACAAGCTGGATGAGATCGGTATTTCACTCTCCCTGCAGGATTACGACCGTCTGGAGGAGCTCGTGCGGCAGTGCGAAAAAGCCGGCGTGCATACCAAGTTCATCCCGGATTACAACAGCGTGATCTCTTCCAATCCTTACATCGAGGATCTGACGGGGCTGTCGGTCGTAAACATCCGTTACGTGCCGCTGACCAATACGATGAACCGTCTGATCAAGCGCATCATCGATCTGATCGGCTCCATCGTGCTCATCATACTGTTCTCGCCCATCATGCTCCTGTCCGCGATCCTTATCAAGCTGACGGACGGAGGGAAGGTGATCTATTCCCAGGAGCGCGTGGGTCTGCACAACCGTAATTTCCGCATGTATAAATTCCGGACGATGCGGGAACAGAAGGAAGAAGAGGAAAAGGACGGCTGGACGACCAAGAACGATCCCCGTATCACCGGGATCGGAAAGTTTCTTCGGAAGACCAGCATAGACGAGCTGCCCCAGCTCTTCAACGTGCTGGTGGGGCAGATGAGCCTTGTGGGGCCTCGTCCGGAGCGCCCGCAGTTTGTGGAAAAATTCCGGGAAGAGATCCCGGGCTATATGATCAAGCATCAGGTGCGTCCCGGCATGACCGGCTGGGCTCAGATCAAGGGCTTCCGCGGCGACACCTCGATCCGCCGCCGGATCGAATGCGACCTGTACTATATCGAAAACTGGACGCTGATGCTGGATATCCGTATTTTGTTCCTAACCCTGTTCAAGGGGTTTATCAATAAAAACGCCTACTAATTCACGTCTGGTTTCATCTGGTTTCGTCTATGTTCATTTTTGATTGTTTTTTCAGTATTTTGAGAATTTTGTAAAATGCTTATTATATGCCGTCTATGTTCATCTAAGTTCATCAAAAGCCGTCTGAATACATCAAAATATTTGCGACCTGAGGTATAAAATGGGGTATGAAATGGGGTATAAATTCAGGCTTCCAGGTGCTTTTGAAAGAGCGAGCTGGGGTATATGGTTGAAGTGGTAATATCTGCGCTTGCGGAACCCTGATCCTGTATTTTAGCCGACAATTAGCCAAGTATACAAAAGAAAGAAGCTGGACGTGTTTGCATATGTATTTTGCGGTAAAGGAACATAATCAGATAAGAGAAGTGCTTATGGTAAGGGAGTGCTTCAGTATATAATCGGATAATCCTGCAGATTTTCCATAAATAAGTGTATCATACACGGTGGAAGAAGTTTGTTTTGACAAGACGTAATCCATTTCAAACATACCGTTAAATTTGTGATTTGGAATACTCTCTACTCGTAAAGAGTATGGAACAAAGAGATTTCCTACGGGGTTTCCATTGCTGTTTAATTTACTGTCAAAGCAAAGAAGCAAATCCAGGTCGGTGGTGCCGATTTTGAAGGTGCGGCTGTGCGTAGATATATCTGTGATGATAAATGCATCCCGGGTTATCATGGAGAGCGCATCGGACAGATGATCTGTTTTGAGGCTGGCCAGATTTGCCGGATGAGCAGAGGTGAAGAATATTTCAGAGGGAGACAATACGCCTTTTGAAGCCTTTTTATAAAAGTCTTTTGCCGGCATTGTGCTTTCCACGCCGCACAGATGCCGGAAGTTATCTGCGCCAAACATGATCTCTGCGTAGTGGCCTTCGTATAAGACTAAAAACGTCCTTCCGGCAAGAGTATTTTTATAGATCTTACCTGCCTGGTTGATCTTTCGGGTAATACGATTGATGCTTATGCTCATTATGGACCCTTTCGTAAAAAGAGGGCGAGGAGAAATCCTCACCCTCTTAACCACCGACAGTTCGCAAGTAGTTTTCTACCTGCATAAGTGTACGAAACCCGCCCCGTACTGGCGACAACTCTCTACTCCTAAGAGCCCCGGTTGCCGGGTCGTGATATCTGAATGATACCACTAAGCCTTGGATTCTCGTAGTGCGCTCCAAGTGCGCCTCGGTATCATTATACTAAATCATGTGAGGTGTTCTGTCAATAGAGATATTATTGTGTGTGCGGGGGCAGTGCCTGACTGGGGTCTTTTTTTCGCTAGAAAACAGCCCCCCCC
>JAFXQR010000081.1 GCA_017526985.1 Lachnospiraceae bacterium | reverse complement strand
TTCAGATAAAATAATGGCTGTTTGCAGAGCGCTTGAGATTACTCCAGAACAATTGCTGACCGGTGAAGGAATTGATGATGTGACAGAGTTTAAACCTATAACGGAACGAGCATATGCTGATAGAACAGATGCTAAACTGTTAGAGGATTATCACGGAATGCAGGAAGATCAGAAGAAAAGATTGCTTGCATATGTGGAGGCACTAAAGAAAATCGAGAGTCTGGAGGATTTGAAATAGCGTGGGGGAAACTACAGAAATCTTGACGATAGAAGAACTATATAAATGCGTATACATTATTCGCGGACAGCAAGTAATGTTTGATCAAGATCTTGCTGAGATATATGGATATGAAGTGAAGCGGCTCAACGAGCAAGTAAAAAGGAATATCAGCAGGTTTCCTGAAGATTTTATGTTTCAAATTGAACCGGAAGAAGTTCCGGATCGTTTAAAGTCGCAATTTGCGACTTTAAACGGAAGCAACAATAAACGTGGAATGCACATAAAAAAGATGCCATATGCTTTTACGGAACAAGGGATTTACATGCTTGCTACGGTATTGAAGGGAGATTTAGCTGAGCAACAGAGTATTTATATAATGAGGGCATTTAAAGAAATGCGTCATTACATAAGAAGAAATCAACAGTTTGTAACCGGAGCTGAGATGAATTTGCTTAACGCTCGTGTTACTGAAATTTCGATGCAGGTTGCGGGGCTCAATGATCATAGAATCAAGACGGATCAAAGCATAGATAGAATTCAGAAAAGTATAGACACTATTAATGCAAATTTTATTCAGAAGGATGATTACAAGAATTTTGTTATATACAAGGGACAGAAGTTTGAAGCAGATGCAGCATACATCGATATCTATCAAAAAGCCAGAAAGAGCATATATATCGTAGACGATTATGTAAATACCAAAACATTACAGCTTTTATCTCAAAAGAAACCGGGTGTAAACGTGATTTTATTCACCGAAAATGGTTTCGGACGACAGGGGTTCTTGACTACAACAGTTGTAACGGATTTTAACAATCAGTATCCGTTACTGACTACAAAGCATAATCAGGATTGTCATGACAGGCTGATCGTCTTGGATTACGGATTTAAAACCGAGCAGGTTTTTCATTGTGGAGCATCAAGCAAAGATGCCGGGAAGAAATTATGTGCCATAAATGCTATTGCGGATACGAGCCTTATTCATCCCGTGATAGATAAAATGCTTTTAGGTCCGGATTATACAATTTAGGTATCAAGGTAACATTTTGTGACCTTGTTGAAGAAGGTGATGCGATTGAAAAATGAAAAAGTAAAGGTCTATCTTTATACCCGCGTATCAACGCTAATGCAGATCGATGGCTATTCTCTAGATGCTCAGAAGACCAAGATGAAAGCTTTCTGTGATTACAACGGGTATGAGATTGCCGGGGAATATGAGGATGCAGGAAGATCCGGAAAGTCCATAGAAGGCAGGGAAGCATTTAAACGGATGAAGGATGACATCAGGTCAGGGAAAGATGGAGTATCCTTTGTGCTCGTGTTCAAGCTTTCGAGATTCGGAAGAAATGCGGCAGATGTTCTTTCAGCGCTTCAGGTGATGCAGGATTATGGTGCGAATCTGATATGCGTAGAAGATGGGATAGATTCTTCTAAAGACGCCGGGAAGCTTATGATTTCGGTTCTTTCTGCTGTTGCGGAGATTGAAAGAGAAAACATCCGTGTGCAGACTATGGAGGGCAGGATCCAAAAAGCCCGTGAAGGAAAGTGGAACGGTGGATTTGCTCCTTATGGATATGAACTGAAGAATGGAAAACTGTATATCAATGAGAACGAAGCGGAAGCCATCCGCATTATATTTGATCGATATGTTAATACTGATATGGGATCGACCGGGATTGCGAAATATCTTGAGAATCAGGATATGAAATTGAGTTTGGACAATTCTAATAGTGTCGAGACCTGTTGTCTGCTTAGCAGGAAAGATGTCAACAAGCGCAGTTATGTGTCATTAGATGTGGAGATGGAGGATTATTATCGGATAAGAAATGAAACGGAGGTAACGACAGATGCCACGGAATGATCATGAAAAATGGCAGATGGATCTGGAAGAATATATCAGACAGGGAGAACCGGAACGATCTGAGAAATCTACAGCGTGGAAGACAGCCATCGGTCTTCAGGATGTTGACGGGCTGAAAACTTCCGAGTATTTGTTGGAAACAGCCAAGGAACATATTGAAGGAAAAATAGATATAAAGACTGCACAGAAGCGCATTCAGTCTTACTACGAAGAGAGGCAGTCCAGAACCGAAATCGAAGAGGGAACAAAGGAGGCAGATATTGTTTCTGCCAGAATTACCGAACTGCTGGGGGGGAAGACTTTTCAGTTTTCTCCGGCGGAGTGGAAGACTATTCACAAACGTCTTTTTAAAGATGTATTTCTTCATGCGGGAGAATACAGAACCTATAATATTACAAAAAAAGAATGGATTCTTAACGGAGAAACTGTTCTTTATGCTTCGGCTGATAGTATAAGAGACACTTTGGATTATGATTTTGGACAGGAAAAGAATTTCTCATATGAGAGCCTTTCAGCAAGTGATGCAGTGAAGCATATTGCGAAGTTTACTTCCGGTATATGGCAGATTCATCCTTTCTGCGAAGGTAATACAAGGTCTACGGCAGTCTTTATTATCAAATATCTGAAGACATTTGGTTTTTCGGTTAATAACGAGGTATTTGCTGAGAATTCATGGTATTTCAGGAACTCTCTTGCAAGAGCAAATTATAACGATCTAAGCAAAGGAATCAATGCAACGACGATATACTTGGAATGTTTCTTCGAAAATCTCTTGATGGGATATAATAATGAATTAAAGAACAGATATATTCACGTCGATTACAAAGATAAAAGTGCAATTCATAGTGCAACAGAAGAAGATTCAAAGTGCAATAATTGCACTTTGGAGGAATTGGCTATTCTCAGGGAGTTGAAGAAAAATCCATCAATAACACAAAAAGAACTGGCTGTTATTATTGGGAAATCTGAAAGAACAATAAAGACCAGAACTGTTGAGATGCAGGAGAAGGGACTGATAAGACGTGAAAACGGAAAGCGCAATGGCAGATGGGAGGTTCTTATAGAAGTATGATTAAAACAATTGAAATCGTAAGCCTCTCAAGCGGAATCATCGGAGAATCATTGGCGGCACATGAACTTAAGATCGGTGTTGAACGGCTGCAGGCAATGGGGCTTACGGTAAAGTTTTCGAAACATGCTCTTAAAGGAATCGATTATATAAAAGAGCATCCGGAGAGCCGAGCTGCGGATCTGATCGAAGCATATGCCGATCCTGAAGTGGATATGATCCTTTGTGCCATTGGCGGAGATGATACGTTTCGCCTGCTTCCATATCTGTTTGAAGATGATAGGCTTAAAAATGTTGTGAACGGGAAACCATTCCTTGGCTTTTCCGATACCACGATGAATCATCTTATGCTTCATAAACTGGGCATAAAGACATTTTACGGTCAGAGTTTTCTGGCTGATATATGCGAACTTGAAAAGGAAATGCTTCCGTATACCGGAAAATTCTTTAAAGAACTTATCACAACGGGAACGATTAAAGAAGTACGTCCAAGCGATGTCTGGTATGAGGAAAGGACCGAATTCGACGAGAGCCAGATTGGTGTTCCAAGAGTGAAGCATCCGAATTCCGGTTTCGAATTACTTCAGGGTTCTGTGACCTTTTCCGGTAAGATTCTTGGAGGTTGTATTGAATCAATATATGACATCTTCAATAATGATCGATACAGTGACAGCGTTGATCTGTGCAGAAAGTATGAACTCTTCCCTGCACTTGATGATTGGAATGGCAAGATCCTTCTATTGGAGTCCAGTGAAGAAAAGCCGTCACCTGAAATGTACGAGAAAATGCTTCTTGCCCTAAAGGAATATGGTATTTTTGATGTTGTATCCGGTGTGCTTGTCGGAAAGCCAATGGATGAGACTTATGCAGACGAATACAAGAAATTGTTGGTCAAAATAATAGATTCTTCGGAACTTCCGGTACTTTGCAATATCAACATTGGACATGCAACACCGAGATGTATCATTCCCTTTGGCATAAATGCTACGGTGGATGCTGATAATCAGATAATTACATTTGAGTAAGATTTCGCCGCACATGTAAGCGAATCAGATTTAAATTCCGCGTAGATTATGACGTTTATGATGGTGGAAAGGTGTTGCTTAACGAAAACGACGTCGAGACTGTTTGCGGCCTGATACGATTAGAACATGAATAAAGCATAAAAAAAGCAGTTGTCCGTATGCCGGAGAACTGCTTTTTGTCAGGTCACAGGATCGGGGATCACGAAAAGCTCTGCTCGTACTCTTTGCGCAGCGTCTGCTTTTCCACTTCGGATAGCTGGGAAAAGATCGGTTCGACCATTTCGTAGGTTTGCGCCAGACGCTTTACGGCGAAGAGCCACAGTTCAAACGGCATACCCGGTTCTTTGGCGCCGCTTTTGGCCTCTTTCGGAAGTGCATCGGCCAAAGGGGACAGATCCGCGCAGCGTTCCAGCGTGTTCACAAAGGATTTGAGGCCTTCCTGATCCGTTATGGAGAAGCGCTTGATGATCGGGCTGTCAATATCCAGGACAGCTACGATCCGTCCGGCATAGCGCAGCGGAATAACGATCTCGGAATCCGTAGCGGCATCGCAGGCAATGTGTCCGTTAAATTCATGTACATTCGGAATACAGAGAACAATGTTCTTTTCTACGGCGGTACCGCAGACGCCTTTGCCGATCTCTAAGCGGGTGCAGGCAGGCTTGCCCTGGAACGGCCCCAGATAGAGGCCGTTGGCGTCACGAATATAAAAACCGGCCCAGTTGATGCCGGGGACGGCGTCCATGATCATAGCAGAAGCATTTGCAAAAAGGGGCAGCCATGCCTGATCGGATTTTGCCAGTTCACGGATCTGATTTTCCATCAATTTGTAGTCAACCATCGTATGTAATGTACTCCTTTGCAAATGTTTATACAATATATAGTATACTATAAAATTGTCGGAATTAAAAGAGATAATCATATTATTTATTGACAATTCCTGACGGATTGACTATACTTTTAAGAATGTTACAACATCGAGGGGGATTTGCAGTAACATCGTCAAATATAAGTTCCGAATAGATTTTTATTTGTTGGGGTATACTTATGAGTGCAAAGACCATTTCCTACATTATCAAGAGGATCATACTGGCAGTCATAACGGTCTGGGTGGTGATCACCGTGACTTTTTTTGTTATGCACGCGGTGCCGGGCGGACCGTTTATGGGAGAAAAAGCGATCTCGGAAGCGGCGCAGAAATCTCTGGAAGCCAAATACGGACTGGACAAGCCGCTGGGGGTACAGTATGTGACTTATCTGAAGGATATCGTGACGAAGTTTGATTTCGGGCCGTCCTTAAAACAGCGCGGGCGTACCGTTGTGGGGATCATCGGCGACGGAATGAAGACCTCCGTGAAGCTGGGGGTGATCGCGGCGGTGATCGCACTGGTGCTGGGTGTAGTGCTCGGTTCCATTGCAGCACTGCGGCGCAATACCATCCTGGATCGTGTCGTGATGGTACTGACCACAGCATTTGTCTCCATGCCTTCGTTTATTATGGGCTCTCTGCTGCTCATCATTTTTGCGGTGAAACTGCATGTTCTGCCGGCAAACGGAGCGGCAGCCGGCGGGTTGATCCTGCCGATCATCACTCTGTCACTTTCGCCGATGGCACACATCACCCGACTGACCAGATCTTCCATGCTGGATGTGCTCGGACAGGACTATATCCGTACGGCCAGAGCAAAAGGTGTGCCGTATCTGAAGATCATCTTCGGACACGCGCTGAAGAATTCCCTGCTGCCGGTCATCACCTATTTCGGACCGATGCTGGCGTATATCGTGACCGGTTCCCTGGTGGTGGAGCAGATCTTTGCGGTACCGGGCATCGGACGCGCCTTTATTTCGAGCATCACAGGACGCGATTATCCGATGATCATGGGTACGACCATCATTTTGGCCGCCCTGATCGTTGTGATGAACCTGATCAGCGATATTTTGTATAAGATTGTGGATCCCCGGATCACATTGGAGTAAGACATGGGAAAAGAAATCAATAAAAATCCGAATAAAATGACAATGCACATCAATGTGGACGACCTGATCCCGGCAACGGACGAGGAAAAGGCCTATGTGGTGCAGATGCGTCCGTCCACAACCTTTTTTAAGGATGGTGTAAGACGGCTGATCAAAAATAAGGTGGCGTTTGTCAGCTTCATCGTGATCGTTTTGATCACCTTATCCGCGATCCTGCTGCCGATGTTCTGGCCGTATGCGTATGACAATATGCTCGGAAATGTTCCGGGGCAGCCTATGGATGCTTCCTATAATAACCTAAAGCCGTTTACCTACAGCCATACGGAGCAGGCAATGATCGATGCGGGAGAGAAGGTGTTCCCGCATGTATTCGGCACTGATTCCGCAGGGCGTGACTACTTTATCCGTGTGGTCTATGGTACACGCATTTCCCTGGCGGTCGGGTTCTTTGCCAGCATTATCGTATTGATCATCGGTATGACCGTAGGTGCCGTGTCCGGTTATTGCGGCGGCAAGGTGGATCTGATCATCATGCGTATCGTGGACATCATCTATTCCCTGCCGGATATGCTGATGGTGATCCTGCTGGCATCTGTGCTGAAACTGACGCTGGGTTCGGCGATCGAAGGTACCGTCCTGGAATCTATCGGTTCCAATATCATCAGTCTGTTCATCGTATTCGGTATCCTGTACTGGGTGTCCATGGCGCGTCTGATCCGTGGACAGATCCTGTCACTGCGGGAGCAGGAATATGTGCTGGCCGCCAGAGCGGCGGGAGCGCCGGGCAGTTGGATCATCCGTAAGCATCTGCTGCCGAACTGCATGAGCGTTGTGTTCATCTCCGTGGCACTGCAGATCCCCAGCGCGATCTTTACCGAGAGTTATCTGTCGTTTATCGGTCTTGGTGTAAATGCGCCGATGCCTTCCTTAGGTTCGCTGGCATCGGATGCTTTGAACGGTATTTCGAGTTATCCGTATCGTATGGTGATCCCGGCGATCGTGATCTCACTGATCGTGTTGTCCTTAAACCTCTTTGGTGACGGACTGCGGGATGCCTTCGATCCGAAGCTGAACACCTGAGAAGGAGGAGAAGAATAATGAGCATGCTGGAAGTTAAAGATCTGCATACCTCCTTTTTTACCGATGCGGGTGAAGTAAAGGCGGTCAACGGGATCTCGTTTCAACTGGATGAAGGAAAAGTGCTGGGTATCGTGGGCGAGTCCGGCTCGGGTAAGTCGGTAACGGCCTATTCAATCATGCAGATCCTGGCAGGAGCCGGAAAGATCGTTTCCGGATCCATCAAATTCCGGGATCAGGAGCTGGTGGGCGCCGGAGAAAAAGTAATGAAGACGATCCGCGGAAATAAGATCTCGATCATATTCCAGGATCCTATGACATCGCTCAATCCGACCTATACCATTGGCAAACAGCTGATGGAAGCGATCCTTTTGCATACGGACCGCAATAAGGAACAAGCCAGAGAGCGGGCAATCGAGATGCTGCGTCTGGTGAATGTGAATGAGCCGGAAAAGCGTATGAAGCAGTATCCGTACGAATTTTCGGGTGGTATGCGGCAGCGCGTGATGATCGCTATGGCACTGGCATGTGAGCCGGACATCCTGATCGCGGATGAGCCGACTACGGCCCTGGATGTGACGATACAGGCGCAGATCCTGGAGCTGATGAAATCGCTGCAGAAGGAACTGGGAATGGCAATCATAATGATCACACACGATCTGGGCGTGGTGGCGCAGATGTGTGATGAAGTGATCGTGATGTATGCCGGCAGCATCTGTGAGCAGGGTACAGCGGATGAGATCTTTTATCATCCTTGTCATGAATATACCAAAGGTCTGCTGCGTTCCATCCCGGCAGTGGATGATAACGGTGAGCGTCTGCAGCCGATCACGGGTACGCCCATCGATCTGCTGAATATGCCCAAGGGCTGCGCGTTTGCGCCGCGCTGCGATGCGGCAATGCGAATCTGCCTGCGGGAAAAATGCGAGCGGATGCAGATCAATGATGATCACGCGGCAGCCTGCTGGATGAATGTGGCAAAGCAGCAGACGGAAAAAGACAGGAAGGGCGGTGAGGCGTAATGGGAAAGAATGCGCAGGGTGAGACGCCTCTCGTTGAGGTAAAACATTTAAAACAGTATTTTGATATCAGCGTGGGGATGTTTGCTACCAAGCCGCTGAAGGCCGTGGATGATGTGTCCTTTACGATCAAAAAAGGGGAAACCCTCGGACTGGTAGGGGAATCCGGTTGCGGCAAGACGACGGTGGGCCGGACGATCCTGCATCTGTATAAACCCACTTCCGGTGAGGTGTGGTATGACGGCGCGCAGATCGGAGATAAAAAATCCCTGGCAGAGTTTCGAAAAAAAGCCACGATGGTATTTCAGGATCCCTATTCTTCACTGAATCCGCGTATGACCGTGGCGGATATCATTGCGGAGCCGCTGGATATTCATAAGATGTACAAGAATAGCCAGGAACGCAGGGACCGTGTGCTGGAACTGATGTCCTATGTGGGCTTAAACAGTGAGCATGCTTCCCGTTACGCGCATGAGTTTTCCGGCGGACAGAGACAGCGTATCGGTATCGCGAGAGCCCTGGCGCTCAACCCGGGCTTCATCGTCTGTGACGAGCCGGTATCCGCGCTGGATGTATCGATCCAGGCACAGGTCATCAATATGTTTGATGAGCTGCAGGAAAAACTGGGACTGACCTATCTGTTTATCGCCCACGATCTGCTGGTGGTGCGGCACATCAGTGACCGTATTGCCGTGATGTATCTGGGGCATATGGTGGAGATGGCGGATGCCAATGAGATCTATGATCATCCCCTGCACCCGTATTCCAGATCCCTGATCTCGGCGGTGCCGGTGCCGGATCCCAAGGTGGCGCGGGAAAATAAGCGTATCGTGTTGTCCGGGGATATCCCGAGCCCGTTAAATGCGCCGAGTGGCTGTCCTTTCCGTACCCGCTGCCCGCATGCGACGGAGAAATGCGCGGAGAGCATGCCGGAACTGAAGGATCTGGGAGGCGGACACTTTGTGGCCTGCCACCGTACAGAAGAGATCAATTAAAAGAGATCAATTAAAAGAGATCAACGAAATCGTTGATATCGAAGCGCAGGAAGCTGTGCTATGATATAAAAGTAATATTTTTATGCAACAAGCAGGAGGAAAAACTATGAAAAAGAAAGCATGTGCAATGGCGCTTGCGGGACTGATGACCGCAAGTGCGCTGGCAGGTTGTGGTGACACAAATGTGCCGGCAGGTGAAAACGGCGCAGGAACAGGAGCGGCTGGTGGAGCAACAGCCGGTGGCGCGATCAATGTATGTTTCGGTTCGGAACCGGATACTTTGGATCCGGCGCTGAACAGTGCAGTGGACGGTGCTACCTTTTTGGTACATCTCTATTCCGGTCTGGCAAAGTGGGAGCAGGATGCAAACGGCGTGATGCAGATCGTGCCGGACGCAGCAACCGAGCTGCCGGAAGGTGTGGAAAATGCAGACGGTACCATCACTTATACCTACACACTGCGTGACGGTCTGAAGTGGTCGGACGGTCAGGATGTGACGGCCGGTGATTTCATCTATGCATGGAACCGCGCGGCATCGGCAGAATTGGCAGCAGACTATGGCTATATGTTTGAGGTGATAGACGGCTACGACGAGATCGCAGATGTGGATGCAGACGGCAACCCGGTCAATCCGGACGCGAAACTGAATGTACAGGCACCGGATGAGAAGACCATCGTTGTTACCCTGTACAATCCGGTTTCCTACTGGAACGAACTGCTGGCATTCCCGACCTACTTCCCGGTACGTGAGGATGTGGTTTCCAACGAAGCCTGGGCAACGGATCCTTCCACCTATGTGTGCAACGGTCCGTACAAGATCAGCGCATGGGATCACAACAGTGTGATCACACTGAGCAAGAATGAAAACTATTTTGATGCAGACAAGATCACTATGGGTACCATCAACTGCTATCTGTCCGACGATCAGAACAATATGCTGACCAACTTCAAGAACGGCGACTGGCAGTTCATTGATGATATCCCGACCAACGAGATTGCAACCATCAAGAATGATTACCCGACAGAGTTTGTGGTTACCGGTCAGCTGGGAACCTACTATGTATGCTGGAACATCAATGAAGACATTATGCCGGCAGGTTCCGAATTTGCAAATGAGGAGTATGCAAAAGCCGAGGTTCGTCGTGCCATTTCCCTGCTCTTTGACCGTAACTACATCGTAAACGATATCGCACAGGGCGGACAGCTTCCGGCTTCTTCCTTCGTGGCAATGGGTCTGACGGATGCGGACGGCAGCCAGTTCTACAAGAACGCAGGTACCAACAGCTATGACGGATACTATGATGTGTCTGCAGATGCTTACACCGAAAACTTCAATCAGGCAGTATCCATCCTGAAGAAATATTATACCTGGGATGAGGCAACACAGAAGTTTACGGATTTCCCGACACTGACCTATCTGTACAATACTTCCGAAGGCCACAAGGCGATCGGTGAATATCTGCAGAACGCACTGGCAGGTGTGGGCATCACTATGAACCTGGAGAACCAGGAGTGGGCAACCTTCCTGAACACCCGTAAGAACGGTGAATACTCCATCGCGCGTAACGGCTGGCTGGCTGACTACAACGATCCGATCTGCTTCCTGGATATGTGGACCACCAACTCCGGTAACAACGATGTACAGTTTGGTAAGGGCGCACACAAGAATGAGAAGAGCTACAGCATGGATCTGACCTCCTGCGGCGTAGATATCAAAGTGGATCTGGGCACCTGGGCAGAGACCTATGATGTGCTGATCGATACCATCAAGTCTACTACCGACAATGAGACCCGCTACAAACTGATGCATGTGGCAGAGGATATGCTGATGGATACCGGCTGCATCACTCCGTTGTACTTCTATACGGATATGTACATGCTGGATGATTCCGTACAGGGATTCTTCTCTAACCCTCTGGGCTACAAGTACTTTATGTACACAACGGTTAATCAGTAAGTATCAAAACAAGACCCCGGCTGTGACAGCCGGGGTTTTTTCGTTGTTTCAAATTTGGAAAGGATCTACATGGGTTCGTCTCCGTACAGCTGGCTCTGATCGGTCAGATCCTTGAGCTGACGGTATACCTTGGAATAACTGCTGCGGCGCCCCTGCTGCAATAAAAACCGCAGGTCACGGCGCAGTTCTTTATTATCGAACAGTTCGGGCAGATACGGCGCATATCGCGTACCGGCACCTTCTTTCAATTCACCGATGAAATCGTCCATGGTCTTGCCGCGGTTGTAGGAGCGCCCTACGGAATCGGTGGCGGCATCCAGGCAGTCGGCACAGCAGACGATATCGATGATCACTTTTTCCGGTAATTCTTTTGTGTTCAGATCCTCCGGATAGCCGGCGGAATTGTCATACCAGCGATGATGGCCCAGGGCAATATTGACATAGGGCCTTGTGGAAACATGTCGCCGCATCAGCTCAGCGGCGGTCTCCGGGTGCGTCTTCAACAGAGAAAATTCGCTATCCAGCAGCTTACGGCCGTAGACCATGATCGTATCGGTGATCGGCAGTTTGCCAAAATCGTGGCAGACGGCGGCGCGATAGGTAAAACTTAAGATCGCATCCGGATCACCGGCCATGGGCAGGTCGGCAAAGAGCTCCGGTTTCATTTTCATCAGGTGTCTGCACAGGCAGCGGGCGATCTGCCCGACCATGATACTGTGTACATAGGTGGGCGGATGCAGTGCGCCAAGGCAGTTTAAGCACATCTCGTTAAAGTCCATACCGCCTGGGATCTCAATAAAGCAGTCCAGCAGATGGGACAAAAACTCCAGCATAAAGCTCAGGGAATCCCGGCCGGACATATGAAAAGCGTAATTCAGTGCATCCCGATAGAAACGGTTGATCTGGTATTTGTCTTCTTCCGTCAGATGATCCCGGTTCAGTGTGAGAATATATTCCGTGGGAAGCATCAGGTTCATGGTCATGCCGCCCAGCTCATAATTATTCTTGTCACGGGTATTGTAGAGCTGCATCAGATTGTGCCGGTAGTTCTCGGCGGAAAGCTTGCCGCAGAGATATCTGGCACGCAGCAGCAGCACCATCATTTCGTTTTCGTGGACCAGTTCTTTATAATATTCCGGCTCTTCGTGCCAGAGGATGTTCATTTTGCCGGCATAGGTATAGATGCGGTCCAGCACATCCTTCGGAAACTGTCTTGCGTTATTGTATTCCGGCAGGATCAGGATGTACTGCAGGGTACGCATGGTGTGATGGCGCCAGTCGTACCAGGGCATACGCTTCCGGTATTCTTCATCATCTGCCAGAGCCAGCGCCTTTTCCAGCTGCTTTAAGTTGTCCCGGCATTCTTCTTCCGAAAGGACGGAACCTTCGTACAGTTCCCAAAGATAGCGGGCATTGATCAGGACGATCTCGCGGCATTCATTGTCCGGCAGCGAAAAGAAAGCCTCTTTCTCCAGATACTGCAGGAGTTTTCTGCCGGCGGCAAAACCCCGTTTCCGGTATTTTTCCGCGATGTCCGGGAAAGACTTCAGACGCTGTGTGATATTCTGCATGGTATAGCAGGCCGTGACCTCGCGGTCCAGCTGCTGGATATAGATCTTTACGGAACCGCTGTGCTCGGCCTTTTCCAGCAGGCGGTCCGAGATCTCCGCATGGATTGCGGGATCCAGATTGTCAAGGGTATAGGCATCCAGCAGGGAATCGCCGAAATCCCCCAGTCCCTTGATGTCGGAATCACTGACAGATGTGCCCTCTTCCAGGAACGGAAAGAGATGCTCGGCGAGAATGTTACGGTTCTCCCGCGCCAGTTGTCCGATGGTGATGAAATTGTCCCGCAACAATGTGCCGTAATCTGCCGCATTGTCGATATCCTGTATACTGGGAGACGACAGCGAGCGTATTCTGGCCGTATTGCTGATGTAGTGTTCCAATGGCTGATTCATAGTTTTTATATTACTCTGAAATCCGGGGTTCCGCAAGAGCAGATGTGTGGAAATTACGGTTTTCCGGCTTGCAAGTCACTGGCATTTTCGGTAGAATAGTTAGCAGTGGGAGAATGTGCGTAAATGACAGCAGAGACCGAAGAATTAAAACAGGAACTGGACGATTTTGTACAGCGGATCATCAAGACCCGTATCCTTTCGTCGCCTAAGATCGGCGGCGTGGGAACCGGGGATGGTTATAGCCGTCTTTTGAAACAGCAGTTTAAAGAGATCGGCGCCATCGCGAAACAGAATCGCGATATGATGGAGACCAAGCTGGGACCGATCCTGAAATCCAAAGGCCGCCTGCCGGACGAGACGGTGACGGTACTGCGCGAATTTTGCACCTTTCTGCTGAATCCCTGGCCGGAAGAGGAGCTGGATCTTTCCTTACTCTTTAAGATCTCGGATCGTCTGCTGGCGGATGCCGTGGTCAAGAAAGACGACGATGCCATCGTACTGCAGAGCGGGATCCACATCAATGCCTGCTACAACAATATGAACCGGACGAACCGTATCCGCGTGACGGATGAGTTGTGCGGTTTTTATCAGCGCGAGGGTATGAAAGCGGCGGAACTGATCCTCAAATACCTGGAACCGGAGATGTTTCTGCGCCTGAAGAGCAGGGAAGCCAGACATGCCGTGCTGGTACATTCCCGTTTTTATGTGGCGTTGTATGATACCTTTTATACCACGGATCAGCGCAGTAATGATGAGCGCATCCGTCAGCTGAAGCGTTCCATCGCCCTGGCAGATGATCAGTTTTTTGTCGAGAATACACCGGGGTATGACTGGAGATACCACAAGCTGCGCGGTATGGAGCATATGGGGCAGCTGACGGAAAACGGCAATCAGTGGAATCTGACGAAAGAGCAGTGTGTTTCCGTTATGGAGACCACGGATCAGCTGAATAAGATCTGGATGGAAGATGAAGTGAGCGGGGAAGAGATCCTGCCCCGTGTGCATCTGGAGCTGATCACGCTGCGTAACGATTATTACGGCGGCCGCATTCTGATCGGTACTTACCGCAGCGGCCTGCTTTCGCTGTATACCCAGTATGCCAATGCCAAGTACGACATGTATTCGGTATTAGCCAATATCTTTATTCCCACGGAATATCTGGCAACACTGGATCCGAAGGATGTGGATGAGGAAAAACAGGAGGTGCTGCGCGGCTTCTACCGGCAGATCACCAACTACATCCTGCATTCGGACAACCGGGATGCATTTTCCTTTATGATGGAATACCTGTCCTCTTTCCTGGAACGCTACATTGCGATCCCCGGGGAGGAGACTTTTGAAAAGATGGGGCTGAACTGTATGGCAGCCCTGCATCCGCCTACCTATGTACACGCATTGCAGGTAGCGACGATCTCGCGCTGCCTGTGTGAGCATCTGCTGGAAGTGGCACCGGAAGAACTGATCGGTGTGCTCGGATGTCAGACCGCAGAAGAGGTGCGGAGCAATAAGGACCGTATTTTGAGCAAGATGTATCATAGTGCGATGTGCCATGATTTTGGCAAGCTGTGCATGATCGATACGATCTTTGTCTACGGGCGTCGTCTGCTGCAGACGGAATACCAGATCATCTGGGAGCATCCGAAGATGGGGGCATCGCTGCTTTCCCGTTATGATTCCACAAGGGATTTTGCGGACATTGCGATGGGGCATCATCGCTGGTACGACGGCACCAAGGGATATCCGCTGGATTTTGATGTGGATGCCAGCCCGGACCGGACGCTCATCCATATCGTGATGGTGGCGGATGCACTGGATGCCGCAACGGACCGGATCGGCCGCAGCTACAAGCTGGGCAAGAGTGTGAGTGGGATCCTTGCGGAACTGAAAAAGGGTAGTGGGACGCACTACTCTCCGGTGATCGTGGGACTTTTGGACCGGCCGGAGGTGCTGACGGATATCAACTTTCTGCTGAGCAAAGGCCGGGAGGACAACTATCGAAATACCTACCTGCTCCTGCGCCGCATGCAGACCAATGTGATCCAGAGTTTCAACACCCGCTTAAAGGAGCTGGTGCTGAGCATTGCCAGGGTACGGAAGCTGTCGGTGCCCAATATTTCGGATATGGAAAATCCGGCAGAATACGGGATCCGTCTGAAGCAGCATTTCAGCGAGATCGGTGCATTGGCGGTTGAGAACCGGCAGATGCTGGAAAAGACGCTTTATCCGCTGCTGCGTTCGGAACAGCGTCAGAGCAAGGATGAAGTGGAGGCGCTGGAATCCTTTTACGATCAGCTGATGGATACGGATGAGCAGATCGACCTGGATATGAGCCTTCTGTATATGGTTTCCCGCAAGCTTTATCATGATGCGTTGGAAAAGGCGGAGGATGCAGGCATCATCCGACAGGCAGACCGGCATATCCTGTCCTGTTACACGCAGCTCAACCGCAGCAAACGACTGCGTTGTGTCTCCGAGATCACGGAGGCTTACCGGGCTGAAGGCCTGGAGATCATGCAGGTATTGCTGACCTACCTGGATCGCAAGCGTTTTGTGAAACTTAATGTGCCGGAGCGCGAGCAGGTTTTGATCAATGCGCGTTATGCGACGGCATTGTACGAGGATACCCATCCGGATCCGGCGGCCAATGCGGAATTTCTGTATTATATGAAGGCGGCGCTGGAGCTTTCGGAAGATGCATTTTATACGGTCAATACGCCGGAGTATGACTGGAATTATCATAAACTGCGGTGTCTGGAATACATCGGACAGGCGACGGAGGGCGGAAATCTGCGTGGCTTTGACAAGGAGCAGTGTCTGGAGATCAGTGCGTATTCCCGGCAGCTGAAGGCATTGTGGAATGAAAATCCGAAGCAGAATGCCAGGATCCAGCCGGTGGAACGCGTTGAGATGATCGAAGCGAGAAACCGGTATCTCAGCGGGCAGCTGGATAAGATCGAATATCGGAAGATCCTGCGGGATCTGTATGAGAAATATCACGACTACGGTTATGATATGATGACGGTCTTTACCAATGTGCAGCTGCCTTACGAGATCCTGCAGACTTATCAGGACTGTACGCTGACCGAGCAGGACGACTATGAACTGAGCTGGCTCTATGAGCAGATGCTGAACTATATGTACCACCTGCCGGGGGATGGGGTTTACTCCCTGGTCATGGAATATTTCTCCGGATTTATGATGGACTATATCGAAGTGCCTCAGGCCATGAACTTCTGGGAGATGGGTCTGCGCTGCATGGCACTCCTGCATCCGCCGACCTATGTGCACAGTATGATGGTAGGAAACATCAGCCGTTGTCTGTGTGAGCATATGATCAGTAAGCATCCGGGGCTGTTCATCGGTATGAATGGCTGCGAGACATCGGAAGCGGTGAAGATGCACCGCAAAGAGATCGTGGAGTTCTGCTATCGGGCGGCCTGCTGTCACGATTTCGGCAAACTGCCGCTGATCGATACCATTTCTATTTATGGCCGCGGTCTGCTGGATTCGGAATTTGAACTGTTGAAACAGCATACCGTACTTGGTGCGGAGATGCTCAAACGGCATGAATCCACCAGGGAATATGCATTGGTGGCTATGGGACATCATCGCTGGTATGACGGGAGCCGGGGCTATCCGGAAGGCTATGATGTGGCGCATTATCCGGAAAAGACCATCATAGACATCGTCACTGTGGCCGACTGCCTGGATGCGGCGACGGATACGGTAGGACGCAGCTATAATAAAGGCAAGAAGACGGACGAGATCTTTGCGGAATTGCAGGAGATGGCACCGTCCCGTTATTCCCCTGCCGTGGCATCCCTGTTTTCCATCTATCAGGTGCGTGAGGATATCAAGCATATCCTGAACAATGTGCGCCGCAGTGATTACCGGCAGACCTATGCGTTGCTGAAAGAACTGCAGGATCGCGGGTAAGTGTTTTACTGATAAAGCAGCCTAATAGAATAGACAATTTCGCCTGGGTGTGTTATAATGTA
>JAFXQR010000080.1 GCA_017526985.1 Lachnospiraceae bacterium | reverse complement strand
TGCGGCAGCTTGCCCTTCAGAGTATCTGCTACCGGTACACGCGGATCTGCCGCACCGGTAATACGCATGGCCTGATATACATAGGAACGGCCTGACAAGGGATCGCGGATCGCACCGCCCAGGCAGGTCGCAGCACCACCGAAAGGCTCGATCTCGGTCGGGTGGTTGTGTGTCTCATTCTTAAAGCTGATGAGCCACTCTTCGGTGTACGGATTGGTGCCGTCTCCCGGAGTGATCTCTACCGGTACCACGATGGAGCATGCGTTGATCTCGTCGGACTCTTCCATATCGGTCAGCACGCCGTCGTGACGCAGCTTCTTCATAGCGATGAGAGCCAGATCCATCAGGCAGACAAACTTGTCATCTCTGCCCTTGTACAGCTCTTCTCTGGTATCCAGGTAGCTCATATAGCTGGTCTCCAGCGGGGTGCGGTAATAACCGTCCGCAAAGGAGACATCTTTCAATTCCGTTGCAAAAGTGGTATGACGGCAGTGGTCGGACCAGTAGGTATCCAGCACACGGATCTCGGTCATGGACGGATCTCGGTGCTCCTCCCCTGCGAAATAGTTCTGGATGTGCCGGAAATCCTTGAAGGTCATAGCCAGCCCCAGAGAATCATACAGATCCTTTAAGTCGCTCTCGTTCATACTCGAGAAGCCGTCAAAGATCTTCACATCTGCCGGCTCGTCGTATTCCGTCACCAGTGTAGCCGGCTTTTCCAGACCGGTCTCACGGGAATCCACCGGGTTGATGCAGTGGGCTTTGATGCGCGCGAACTCATCATCCGAGATATCGCCGGTGATCACATAGGTCACCGCCGTGTGAATGATCGGCGCTTCGTCTTCTTTTAAGAAGCGGATGCACTGCTCCGCGGAATCGGCACGCTGGTCGTACTGGCCCGGCAGATACTCCACTCCGAACACTCTGCCGCCAGCCGGGATCTCGATCTCTTCCCGGTACAGCAGATCGACCGGCGGCTCGGAAAAGACGGTCTTGCACGCCTGCTCCAACACCTCGTCCGAGATGTTTTCCACATCATAGCGGATGTAGACCTTTACACTCTCCAGGCCCTTGATGCCCAGATAGCCCTTGATCTCGTGCTTCAGTTCCTTGTCCTTTACCGCATACTCCGGTTTCTTGGTTACATAGATACGCTTAACGCCGCTCATTTTTTTCCTCTTTCTTAATGTTGTACATTTATGAAACAGATTCACTTAAAATTCCGGTGTGTCGAAATGCTTCTCCCGCAAAATCCCCCCTGCCTTCCCCTTGAGAGGAAGCCAGGAATGACACCTGGACACACAGAGTTTATTATATCCCTTTTATTTCTACATGGCAAGTAGGCCTTTCTGCCCCCCCGTTTACGCCGTCCAGAAATCCACCAGTTCTTTCATCTTGGCCACCGTATGCCAAAGCACACCGTTCTGCACGCCCTCATTCCAGACCATTCCCTTGGTCATGCCGCGCATCACATAGGAGGAGAGGATCGCCCCCAGGTTCTCGATCTCCATGATCTGCGTCTTATCGATCAGTTTATGCTCGTCCTCCGCCGTATTCAGATGATATTTCCGGTAGGTATACACATAGTTCTTCGTCATAAAGGCGGTCTTCTGCGCTTTTTTGATGAAGCCCAGCAGCGTGGAATCATAGACCGGGATCTTGATAGTGTTGCCCTTGCCCTCCGTGGGATCTACGGAGTTCTTCAGATTTACTCCTTTCTTGGACTCCAGCCAGCCCAGATAGCGGGAAAGTTCCTCCACATCCGCGCGGTACTTGTTCAGTTTCTCGCTTACGCTTTCTTTCGAGTCGTCCATGTTGCTCCTCCTTTCGAGTGTTTATCTTTGCCCGATATATATATCTGCCGGTACAACACCTCATCCGCCCTTCGGGCACCTTCCCCTCAAGGGGAAGGCAAGATGCCTCCGGTTTGCTACCACTCCCCTCAAGGGGAAGGCAAGGTGCTGCCTTTATTAATACAATAGCCTGATCAGTTCCATCGCTTCATCGTATTCAAAGTCCGCCACGGCCTTCTTCACCTCCAGCAGCTGCCGGCGGATACCGGCATCCAAAGGATAGGTCAGCAGGTTATCGATCTTGCGTGCCGCCTCGGACTGCTCCAAAAGCTCCAGACTGCCCTGCAGGGAATGCAGCATGTTGCAAAATTCTTCCCATGAAAGCTCCTCCTCGCGGATCTGGATGATCTCTTCCCGTAGCATCCCCGCATTGTCCAGCGCCTCGCGAATGGCCTCCAGCATCTTCTCGTACTGGCTGATCAGAAACTCGCCTTCGCGCTCAATGATCTCGATCTTACCGTCGCGCCCGGCATATTCCTGCAATCGTGCCAACTCGGACAACTGGTTGGCGCCGATGCCGGCCATCAGGCCTTTCAGTGCATGCACTTCAAAGATGTACTGCCGGTAGCTCTGGGATTCCAGACAGTCGCGAATGCGCTGCACATGCCCCGGACCGTCATCGCAGATATATTTGAGGATCTGCAGATAACGCCCCTTGTCGCCGCCGTAATTCTTCAGGCCCGCTGCCACATCCACATTCGGCAGGTCGATCTGCACCTCGCTGTAGTCAAAGTCGTTACTCTCTTTATCCACATAATGGATGATCTCCGGCGGCAGGAATTTCTTCAGGATCGCCTCCATGCTGGAGAGGGCGATGGGCTTGGAGATATACTCCTGAAAGCCGTTCTGTAAGAACATCTCACGGGTGCCGCTGATGGCATTGGCCGTCAGCGCGATGATCGTGATATTCCGGATGGCCGGATCCTTGTGTTTGCGGATCAGCGCCGTGGTCTCGATACCATCCATCTCCGGCATCATCTGGTCCATCAGGATCATATGGTAATTGTTCTTTTCGATCTTTTCCAGACACTCCTGCCCGCTCATGGCCGTATCCACACGCACCTGGTACATAGTCAGGATGCCCCGGGCCACCTTGATGTTGGTGATGTTATCATCCACCACCAGGATCTTGGCCAATGGTGCGATAAAGCTCTTGCGCTCGTGCTCCGCCTGGGTGGGCAGCTCCAGATAGTCATAATTGCCCATGGGCGTGGCATCCGCGATCTTCTGATAATAGGTAAAGGAGAATACACTGCCGATGCCATAGGTACTCTTGACGGAAATGCGCCCGCCCATGCCTTCCACCAGTCGCTTACAGATGGCCAGGCCTAGACCGGTACCCTCGATGGTACGGTTTGTGATCATATCCGCGCGCTGGAAACTGTCAAACAAGGTCGGCAGGCTTTCCTCCCGTATGCCCTTACCGGTATCTTCCACCGATACCTTTACCAGCGCCTCTCCTTCCTGCTCCTCCCAGTCCACATTTAATCGGATATAGCCGCGGTTGGTGTATTTTGCCGCATTGGTCAGGATGTTGGAGTAGATCTGTCGCACCTGCGTCTCATCCCCGAGGAAGGTCTGCGGGATGTCTTCCTTCACATGCACGATGAGCTCCACATTTTTGTCTGTCAGCCGCACACCCACCATGTTACAGATGTCTTTTAAGATCAGGCCCAGGTTGTATTCCGTTTCCGCCGATTCCACCTTGCCGGTCTCGATCTTGGAAAAGTCCAGGATCCCGTTGATGATGGAAAGCAGCGTGTTGCTGGCGCTGCGGATGTTGTTGGCGTTTTCCTCCACCTTGCTGTTGATATTGTCGTTTAAGATCAATTCCGTCATACCGATGATGGCGTTCATAGGCGTACGGATCTCGTGACTCATATTCGCCAGAAAGACGGATTTTGCCTGGTTCGCTTTTTCCGCCTCTTCCTTCAGTTCGATCAGCGTGTTGGTAAACTGATGCTCTTCCGTCTTGTCATTGATCCAGATGGTGGTACCTTTATAAGTTTCCTTGTCGTAAAAAGGCACCAGCGAGATCTGGTACTGCCGCCCGCCCGCCTCGATCTCGGTCTTGTCCGATTGCTGCAGCTTGGAGACCAGCGCATCTTGTGCCCCGTCAAAGGTCAGTTCCGGAAAGATCTGCTTCGCCCGTTCGTTGACAAATAACACGCGGTCCATAGCATCGATCACGACGAATCCTTCCTCAATGGTCTCGATGATATCGTCCCGGGCCATCTGCAGGGAATCAAACATCCGGTAACGGTATACGATGACCACCACCGCCACCCATGTCAGCGCGATCAACACCGGCTGAATGGAATAGGGCAGTATCCCCTTGAGCAGAAACATCAGCAGTGTTCCCAGAAGCGGCACCATATTGGCCACCGCCAGCCACTTCTCCCCCTGATTCGGCTCCGTCTTGCGGTTGCAGTAATTGTCATAGGTCACATAGAAACCAAAGGTGCAGATCGCGGCATTGCACACTCCGATAATGTAATAGAGCGCGCCGAACAGAAACTTATCCCCCAGCCACTCCTGCCGGAAATAAAAGAAGGGTCCGATCTCCGCGGAACGCCCCAGAAAAAGGATCAGCGTACCGGTCAGCAGCATATAGCCCAGCAGGATCACCGCATCCATGTCCATCAGTTTGCGCAGACTGCCCAGACGGATCGAAAAAAGGGCAAGCGATACAACAAACATGGTCTGGCCGGCGCCCTCTAACTGCGCCGCCACTTCCATGCTGCCGGTATCCTTTGCCCAAAGCCCGATCAGCGCGCTGACGATCACCAGCGCCGCCGCCAATCCGGTAAAATTCAACCCCTTTTGAATGGGAGAGGTCTCCCTACGATTGACCACCACCAGCGATGCCACCAGAAAAGCGGCTGCCAGTATGCAGATCACACGCAATACAAGTATCATTCCGTATCCTTATTTTGAATCTGTATTATTTTTCTTCGATATAGTCGATCTTTGCCGCATCTAGGATCGCTTTGATCGCACCATAGCTCTCTACCACAGCGTGGTCGTCCTTCAGCACCAGCTCCGTACCTTCTTCCAGCTTGCCTACCGCCTCGGTCAGCTCGTCTACGGTCAGTTCCTTGCCGTCAAATGTCACGCCGCTTTCGCCCACTACGATCACATGCGCCATAGCTTCTTCTTCCACGGCACCCTTGTCCGGTGTTTCTGTCTCCACGGTTGGTGTCGGCTCTTCTTTGGTCTGCTCTGTCTGTTGCTGTGCCGGTTCCGCTACCGGTGTGAGTCCCGTGCCGCCGGGTAAAAAACCGCCCAGTCCGCCAATATTAAAGCCGATGCCCAGCCCCAGCAGGATCAGAATGATCAGGAGCAACAATAACAGCAGTCCGCCGCCGCCTTTCTTTTTCTTCTTTTCTTTCTCTTCTCCGTTGGTCTTCTTTTCGTTTTCTTTGTCTGCCATGATTAGTTTCCTCCCTCTATGCTTTCTGCAGTTCTGTACTGCACATATACATTTTCCGTGTGGCCGGCCTCTTCCAGCACCGTACGCACCATATCGTAATCGCTCTGGTAGAGCTGTTTCGCGTCATACTGAAAGATCAGGAACACCTGACCGCCTTCCGCCGCCGCCCGTGTCTTTTCTGCCAGGCGTTCCTTTAAGTACTGCCACGCATCCTCCTGGGTGTCCCAGTCGAAGTGGAACTGATCCGTCCGGCTGTTTTCCGAAAGCTGTATGCTGCGCCCGCTCTCTTCGCCAATGATCTGTATGTAGCAGATCGTGGCATCCTGCAGCAGGGCCTGGTATTCATCCAGCTCACTCTGCACCGCATCCTGCAGTGCCTGTGCCTCCGCCATCTGCGCATTGGCCTCTTCCAGTTTTTCTTCCGCTTCTGCCGTCCTGGCATCCACCGCTTCGGTATTGCGGATCATGATCAAAAACAGCAGGATAAAGATCACATCCAAAAGCGGCGTCAGATCGGCTGTGATGGACCGGTTACGCTTCTTCATCCCCATCCGCCTCCGAAGTGTCTTCCTCCGCTGCTTTATCTGTGCCTTCCTTATCCGTATCTTTCTTGCCCGCGGCTTTTTTCTCTTTCGGATTTTTCCGATCTTCCGATACTTTCTCCGGGGCCTTTTTCCCCTTCACCTCTTCCAGGATCTTCTCCGGTTCTTCTTCCCAGGGCCACGGATCTTCCAGTTCCTCCACCGCACGCTCAGCCGGTGTCTTCTTTGCGTCTTCTTCCGCTTTTTTATGCGCGCTTTCATATTCCCGCATCTGGATCAGCTCCGTGATGCGCTCGCCCATCTCCAGATCAAAAGAGATGGCAGAATCGATCACTTTGAACAAAATGGTAAACACAATGCCCCACAGCGTGGAGGTCAGCGCACCCATAAACTCTCCCGTCAGATCTGCGCTGCTATCCACCAGATGCAGCAGAGAGATGACCGTACCCAGGATTCCCAGCAGGGTGAATACACCGGTCAGATTGCAGAAGAGTGTGTAGAAAAACTCTGCTTTCTGCCATTTCTCATACAAGCTGAAATAGGTGCTGTTCTCCTGCGCCTGGGCGAAGGCCCGCTCCGCGTTACCCGACGAAATGTTGATCCTCGGTGCCACGCTCTCGTATAGGGCATGTGCCTTCTTCCACGCAAGGAAAAAGATCACGATATTGACTACCGCCAGCGCAAATATGATCCAGTCATAACTCAAAAAATTGGAAAACAGAATTTTCATGGCCTGCTTTTCTTCCCCTTTCGCCTACTATATTATATATAACTGCGTGGGAAAAGTACAGAAATTGTTTTCGGACACCCACGGCAAAAATAATCATTGACAATTCATTTCCATCTGTGGTAAGATATCGCTTGTTGAACACATAGGGGATTAGTTAAACGGTTTAACATCGGTCTCCAAAACCGTCGAAGAGGGTTCGACTCCTTCATCCCCTGCGAATGCCGGAAGCAATGATATTGTTTCCGGTTTTTTATTTCTTCCAAAATAGAAAACCCGCAGATTCACGATATCGTCGCTGATCTGCGGGTCCTAAATTTCTGATCCAATTTCTAATGAATTCTAATCCGGTTTCTGAGCCAAATCTGAAATTCGTTTCTAATCCGGCATTCCGTCAGTGTTCATCCAGGTCCGTCTTCAAATGTTCCCTCAGTTCTTCCACCGACAGCCACTCCGTATTGGTCCCGGAGCTGTATTCAAATTCCGGTGCTACCAGCTTGCCGCCCGGGATCAGGTCACGGTCACGCCACCAGTCGTAGTGCGGATAGATGATGAAATGCTTCTCATACTCATAGGTGTGCATAGAATCTTCACGGGTCACCATGATCTCGTGCAGTTTCTCACCTTCGCGGATACCTACCTCTTTCTTCGGGATTCCCGGGTACATAGCCTCGGCCAGATCCGTGATCGTAAAGGATGGGATCTTGGAGATAAAGGTCTCCCCACCACGCGCCTCTTCCAAAGCTTTGATCACCAGCTCAACGCCCTGCTCCAAGCTGATCCAGAAACGGGTCATACGGAAGTCCGTGATCGGCAGCTCCTTTGCCCCCTGCTCCATCAGCTTCTTGAAAAGCGGGATCACACTGCCACGGCTGCCGGCTACATTACCGTAGCGTACCACGGCAAAACGCGTACCTTCCACACCACCGTATGCGTTTGCTGCACAGAAAAGCTTGTCGGATACCAGCTTAGTGCCGCCATAGAGATTGATGGGGTTTACTGCCTTATCCGTGCTCAGTGCCACCACCTTCTTCACACCCGTGCTGAGCGCCGCATTGATCACATTGGTCGCACCGTTGATATTGGTCTTGATAGCTTCCATAGGATTGTACTCGCACGCCGGCACCTGTTTCAAAGCTGCTGCATGGATCACATAATCCACACCGTTCATCGCCATCTTCAGGCGATCTTCATCACGCACATCACCAATGAAGAAACGGAGAATCTTCTTATACTCCATGTACTGCGTCTGCATCACAAACTGCTTATATTCATCCCGTGAATAGATGATGATCTTCTTCGGCTCATAATGCTGCAGCACATAGTCCACAAAATGATGCCCAAAAGAGCCTGTACCACCTGTCACCAGGATCGTCTTACCGTTTAACATAACTTAATCCCCTTTGAATCTGTACTATGTTGATTCTACAACCATTCCGAAAATGTGTCAATCGGAGCATAAATCAATCCCCAATATAATACAGCTCCAGCGATAATTGTCTAGTATCATCATTCATACCGATTTCCTTCGGAACAAAATAACAATTTGTTTTTATTTCTATTGTATACTTATCATCAGCATGTTCTGTCATCGGGATCCGAAGATCGACCATATCATCTGTCACATCTACATTCTGTATATATTCACCATCAACATAAACGGATATCTGCGGATCAAGCAGCGGATTCTGCAGCAGGTACCATTCTAAATGCGGTCGCATCTTGATCTCTAACCCTACATCATTGATCCGTTCATTGTTGATCTCTACCTGAAATTCCTGAGATGTCCAGGAGTATTCACGCTGAATCTGCTCCTCCAAACCAGTGCATAATGAAAAGCTATTCTCTTCCGGGCAAAACACCTCTGTGATCAGATTCTCATTTCGTTCTTCAAGTGGTATCCATTTGTCCGTTGCCCTATCATAAGCATAAACATTTTGCAGATCATATTTATCGATCCAGTTATATACGCTGGATTCATATTTCTCATTATTCACATCCCACATTCCCATCCATCCGTTCGGAAACTGACCGGAATATCCGTTTATCGTTTTTAAGTGATAATGATCCGCTATTTCATATGCATCCATCTGATAAATGTATGGTGCATCGGCTATGTTGCTCGAATCAATGATATAAAAGACCTCTGCATCAACCGGTGGCTGCGAAATGCCCGCCATAAAACCCGTTTCCCCGGCAGCTCCCCATAGATAATTGATCCCCGTAATGCTTATATTGGAAACAAAGATCAATATAACAGCCAACCCCTGAATAATATATTTCTTTTTTCCGGCCAGATCCAGATAATGATCTGCAGCATAAGAAGTAATGACAGCCATAGGAAAACTCAGCCAGAACATAAATCTGGCAATCGCCCGCATCGAACCTGCAACCGGAACAAAAGAATAAAAAAACCACCATAAAGACGCGCCATTGGGATTCCATTTTATGATTATGAGAATCCCTGTCATTACCGTTATAAAAGCGGAAAAGATCAATGGTTTAAAAGCAGCAGTACTGTCTTCTCTTTTTTCAGCACGCTTGTTTCTGCACGCCACAAGAAACATACCCACAAATAAGCCAAGAAGAATAATGGAAAAGCCCGCTGTTACTTCATCCGAATAGCCCCTGGCTGACAATCCCAGCCGCCGGATCAAGCCTCCCATCAAAAGATTCTGATCTGACACATTTATGATATCGATCCACTCCGGCAGATACTGTGCACAATCGTCATAGGTATATCCGGAAGACGCTTTCAAAACCGGGATATATGTCACAATAAAAGGAATAAATAGAATCACCATTACCACAAGATATCCGATCATATCTTTCCAAGCAATTCCAATCTTTGCCTTCCATATCCCCCGGATCCGTGTTTTCGCTATTATGGAACAAATAAGAAAAATAACCAAGAATATCAGAGAAAAGATACCTGTAAAACATGCAATATACCAGGATGTATATGTCAATAACACAAACCAGGCAATCGCCAGATAAGCATATATATTCCTTGTTCGTCGATGATCAAAATTTCTGACGAAACCGATGCAAAAGATCAAAAGCAATGGTAAATAACTGATCGCATTTAACTGCGTATGGCTCAGACAGTTCGCATAAGTATTTGAGAAACAAAAAGCGATCGTTCCAAATAATGACCAACCTATATGGCATTTCAGAACATATCGCAACAAGCAATACATTGTCACAATCCCCATTACATGAATCGTGATCATTGTATACTTATATGCCATAAATACTTCTATTCCAAGAATACGGAATATGGAATGCACTATGCCATATCCAAGCAACAGATCCGAATATCCCAAGGCTTCCTTCATGGGATAAAACATGGCGATTTCCAAAAAATGCTCTTTACCTGAAAAAACATTCCACCAATGCTCTGTGATCAGCGCCGTCAACCTTCCGTCTCCGCGATCCCCAAACAATGCATCCGTCGATGGGTAGACTCTGTTCTTCATAAAGAAGAGTTCACAAAAAATGAGTATCACTCCAACGATCAGGATTTCAATTATTGCTCTCTTCTTTGACTTCATCCCTGTTTATCCGTATTTCCTACTGAAACAGATTATACTTAAGAATACAGAACATCGTCCGGAATGCATCCTTCCATCCGATTTTCTTACCCTGTTCAAAGGTTCTGGGATGATATGAAATAGGAATCTCATATAAACGCAGTCTTCTTTTGGCCACCTTGGCAGTTACTTCCGGCTCAAACCCAAAACGATTCTCACATAAAGGGATGGACTGGATCACTTCTCTTTTAAACATTTTGTAGCATGTTTCCATATCCGTTAAAGACAGGTCGGTAAATATGTTGGATGTCAAAGTCAACATGCGATTTCCCAGCTCATGATAAAACCCGTCCACGCGGAATCTGTCGCCACGCAAATACCTGGAGCCATATACGACATCCGCATCCGCTTCTCCTTCGATAAACGGCTTGATCAGTTCATTAAAATCCTGCGGATCGTACTCCATATCCGCATCCTGAACGATCACCAGATCTCCGGTAGCCGCCTTGAATCCGTGTCGAAGCGCCGCGCCCTTTCCCATATTCTTTTTGTGAAAAAGGATCCTATCTGCTTTCTCAGATAATTCCTTTTTCAATAAATCCCTGGTTCCGTCCGTAGATCCGTCATCAACGATAATGATCTCCGTCTTCAGTCCACAGGCCCTTACTCTTTCTATCACATTTCCTATAGTTTTCACCTCGTTATAACACGGGATAACTACAGATATTACCAATTCCTCTTTCTTCATATGTTTCACTACTCCTTCCGGATTCCGTCAGCTTCTCTCTGCGATCATATCCCGCAGGGTATCTTTGATGTCGATGACCGGTTTCCACCCCAGTTCCGATTCCAGTTTGTAAGCGGAACCAACGATCTCCTTGTTGTCATCCGGCCGCACAAACTCGGGATTCACTCTGGTCGTCACTTTCACTCCCACCTGCTCCGCAATGGAATCAATGATATCAGACAGACGATATGCATTTCCGGAACAGATATTGTAGATCTCTCCCGGCGTTCCGTTTTCCAGCAGCATATAATAGGCCCGGACCACATCCCGCACATCTACGAAGTCACGGATGATCGAAGTATCGCCGGTTTCGATCTCCCCTTCCGTCCTGCCGCTCTTTTTGATGTCAATGATACGCTTGATGAAACTTGGGATCACAAACCGGTCATCCTGTCTCGGTCCGATATGGTTGAAGGATCTGGTCATGATCACATTCATACCATAAGCTTTCACATAGACCTTGCTCATCAGCTCCTGGGATACACGCGCCACCGCATAGGGGCTTAAAGGATTCACACGCTGACTCTCCTTTAACGGCAGTTCACTTCTGGTCACATTGCCATATTCCTCCGACGAGCCTACCGAAAGCACCCTGCAGCTCGCATCTGTGTCCCGGATTGCATCGATGAGATTCAGGAAAATATTGCTGTTATTGGTAAAACTCTCCGACGGATATTTCCAGCTGTAAGCCACGCTGCTGAACGCTGCCAGATGCAGACAGTACTCCGGATGAAAAGTTGCAAACGCACTCTTCAGAGCTTCCTTATCCATCAGATCGATCACGGAAAACCGTATATCCAGCTTGTCCGCATACTTTGCCAGATCGATCTTCGGGGTAGCTCTGTCCAACCCCAGGATCTCGCAGCGGATATCATTTTCATAGAGATAATCCAGGAAATGCCCTGCCACAAAACCGGAAAAACCGGTGATCACGATTCTCTTTTTCATCTTATTTCACTACGCCCTTCTCCAGGTATTCTGCCAGATTCGTCTTGATGTGCTCTTCTGCACGCTCTACTGCAACCTTTTCCATATCGTGCTTGGTCATGATCGCAACCAGTTCTTCAAAGGAAGTCTTGGTCGGATTCCAGCCCAGCTCTGTCTTGGCCTTGGTCGGATCGCCCCAGAGGTTTACGACATCCGTCGGACGATAGAAATCCGGGGATACCTCCACCAGCACCTTGCCGGTTGCCTTATCGATACCCTTCTCGTCCATCCCTTCACCCTGCCATTCCAGCTCGATGCCGGCATGGTGGAACGCCAAAGTTGCAAACTCT